>NZ_KV796416.1:0-48906 GCF_001809185.1 Corynebacterium sp. HMSC072G08 | reverse complement strand
TAGCGGACACACATTTTGCTACTTAGCCCCGAAAAGGGAATCGTCTTTCTGGATGAATGAATTGCAAGAGCTCCTGCGGTTCGTTATGAACTGCAGGAGCTCCGCGGGGCAAGACTCCCGACCCAGCAACGTGGCTGGAAGGACCCTTGCAATACTGGTAATTCTACGCGATAAATTCCCACGATCAATCGTCGCGTCGTGGTGGTGCGTAACGGGAAACGTCAAATCCCAAAAAGTGATTGGATGGATCCATGCTTTTTGATTCGCTCCCGCGCCCTGCGGTGAAGGTCGCGCCGGGCGTGGCGCACCTGCCGGGGTGGCTGGATATCGACCAGCAGCGCGCGCTCGTGGAGGAGTTTCGCGAGACGGCGCGGGCTTACGCAGGCACGCCGATGGGCATGTACAAGCCGCAGCTCAAGTCCGGGCAGATGAGCGTGTTTCAGCTGCATGTGGGGCGTTTCTGGCACTACGCGAGCTACCGCTATGTCAACAATATTGAGGGCACGCAGGTGCCGCCCATGCCCGAGTCGCTGGCGGGGCTGGCTCCTGCGGCGTTGCGGGCGGCGGCATCGGTAAGCGCGGAGCTCGAACCCTGGGTCGAGGGCTACGTCCCGCAGATGGCGCTTATCAATTACTACCCGCCGGGCTCGGCGATGGGCATGCACGTCGACGACTTCGAGGAGTCCGAAGCACCCGTGATTTCACTGTCCATCGGCGACGAGGCGCTGTTTCGGATGGGAAACACGGACAACCGTAACAAGCCGTGGGATGACATCATGGCGTGCTCGGGCGACCTCATCGTCTTTGGTGGGCCGAAACGCTTTGCGTACCACGGCATCGTGCGCGTGGACGACGGGACGCTGCCGGAAGGCTGTGGCCTGCGCGAAGGGCGGATCAACATCACCATTCGGCAGGTGGATGCGGCGCCGCGGACTCCCGAATAATTCATCGGTCTGGCTACGGATAACCGCGTACCATGTGGGAAAAGATCTCATGTACACGCAGCGAAAGGACCCTGAACCATGGCAATCCCGGCAGATAAGAAGGTAGCGGTCGTCACGGGGGCGTCCTCCGGTATCGGTGAAGCTTCGGCTCGCGCGCTGGCCAGCGATGGCTGGCACGTGGTCGTCGCGGCGCGTCGCATGGATCGCCTAGAGAAGCTCGCCGAGGACATCGGTGGCACGGCGGTGCAGCTCGACGTGACGGATCAGAAGTCCGTGGACGCGCTGGCCGAGGTGCTCCCGCGTGTCGATCTGCTGGTCAATAACGCCGGCGGTGCGAAGGGGCTTGAGCCGCTCGCGGAGACGAAGATTGAGGACTGGCAGTGGATGTTCGACACGAATGTCCTGGGCACCGTGCGCGTGACGCAGGCGCTGCTGTCCAAGCTCGAGGCGGCCCCGGAGAACTCCGGTCTCATTATCAACATGGGCTCCGTTGCGGGCTGGAATGTCTACGAGGGCGGCTCCGCGTACAACAACGCGAAGCACGGCGTGCGCGTCATTTCGCGCGCGCTGCGCATCGAGAACCACAACGTCCGCGTCACAGAGCTGGATCCGGGCCGCGTGGCCACGGAGGAGTTCTCGCTCAACCGCTTCCGCGGTGACGCGGGCAAAGCCGCCGCGGTCTACGACGGCGAGGTCAACCTCACCGCTGAGGACATCGCGGAGGCTGTGCGCTGGGTGGCCTCGCTGCCCGCGCACTTCAACATCGACGTCATGACGCTCAAGCCGCGCACGCAGAGCTAGTGCCGCTGTCTACGCTGGCCGCCCGCTTGGGAGTGTGGGTGGCCGTCCTCGTCGTGCCCGGGCCCGACATCGTGCAGGTCATGCGCGTCGCCCCGCGGTCCATGATGCGGTGGATCGCGCGGTGGAGCGCCCACATCGACGTCGTGGCGGGTGTGATCTTTGTCGTGCTCGGAGCCGTCATGGTGGGGGAGGGATTCGGTAGTCTGAGGGCATGATTTTTACGACCACGAATAACGTTGAAGGCCACGAAATCACTTCATACATTCGGGTGATTGCGGGCGAGACCGTCACCGGCATCAATTTCCTCAAGGACCTGGGCGCGTCCCTGCGCTCCTTTACCGGCGGACGCTCCGCGGGTTACGAGGACGAGGCTGTCAAGGCCCGTGAGTCCGCGCTCAACGAGCTGTGGAACCGCGGCGCGGAGCTCGGTGCCGATGCCGTCGTGGGCATCGCTTTCGACTACTCGCCCATGGGCGCCAACAACGACATGCTCATGGTCACGGCCACCGGCACGGCCGTGAAGCTGCGCCCGCTGAACTAAGCATGCGCCGCCCACAGCGGGTTGAGGCACGCTGGTTGCCGAAAACCCTGTCGTGGCAGGCGTGAGAAGAAGATTTTTGGCAGCCGCGGGGGTGTGCGGCGCGGGCCGCTAGACTGGCACGCATGCTAGAAGTCTCAATCAAAGGCGAGTCCATCAAACTCGGCCAGTTCATTAAGCTGGCCAGCCTCGTGGCCACGGGCGGCGAGGCCAAAGAACTCATCGCCGAAGGTGCGGTGACCGTCAACGGCGAGCCGCAGACCGCACGTGGCCATGCGGTGCACGTGGGCGACGAGGTGTGCATCGGCGACGCGTGCGCGCGCGTCATCGCGCAGGACGACGAGGACGATGACTACTTCGACGAGGCCACGGCCGATGACGATTTTGATCCCGAAAAGTGGAGGAACATGTAATGCCCGCATTCGAAGCTGAAGTGGGCATGCCCTACTGGATTGACCTCACCACGGCGGATACGCGCAAGTCGGCGCGTTTCTACGAAGAAGTCTTGGGGTGGGAGGTTTCCCTCGCAGGCTCGGGAAACCTCGACGCACGCGGATATCGAATGGCCCGCATTCAGGGCCTGCCCATCGCCGGCATGATTCCGCAGCCCGAGGAAGGCAGCATGCCGGATACGTGGGTGACGTACTTCTTGTCGCGGAATATCGATGAGGATTTGGCGAAGGTGGAAAAGCTGGGCGGGCGCGTGCTCGTTCCGGCGCAGCCGGTAGAGCTGGGTCATATGGCGCTCGCCGTCGACACAGCTGGCGGCATGTTTGGGCTCATCCAGCCGGGCGGTGCGGACCAGTTCGTCGCGGGCGGCGAGCCGGGTACCCCGGTGTGGCATGAGCTCACGGCCACGGCGAACTTCCAGCAGGCGTTGGACTTCTACGGCGAGCTCTTCGACTGGGAGATTCGCACGCAGACCGGCCCGGAGATGGACGGCATCGTCTACGCCACCGCCGAGGAAGACGGCGCGCCATTCGCGGGCTTCTGGAACGCGCAGGGCCAGTTCCCGCCGCAGGTCCCGAGCTTCTGGCAGACGTATCTGGGCGTGCGCGATGTGGAGGCCGCCGCGAAGAAGGCCGTGGAGCTTGGCGGCGAGATTATCCGCGAGCCGTGGGATTCGCCGTTTGGCCGCATGGTGCTGCTCGCGGACTCGACGGGTGCGACCGTAACGCTCACCGAGGTTGAGGATGCGCCGGAGGAAGACCCGCGCGAGTCGGACGATCTGCTTGACCTCTAAAAAGACCTCTAAAAGGACCTCTCAGAAGGGGGCCTGGGTGGAAGGCGTGCCGCCGCGCTCGGAGAAGGCGAAAGCCAACGTCGAGCGCGTGCAGGCGCTTGTGCAAAGCATTCCCCCGGGCAACGTTACAACCTACGGGGAGATCGGCAAGGCCACGGGCGTCGGTGCGCGTTACGTCGGCTGGGTCATGCGCGTGCACGGCGCGGATCTTCCCTGGTGGCGCGTGCTGCGTGCGGACGGTTCTCCGCACGACCCGGAGCGGGTCTGGCCGCGCTGGGAGGACGAGGGCATCGGAAGGCTAGCGTCCGGAAAGGCGGACATGCGGGCGCATGGGCTGGACGCGCGGGACCTGCGCGCGCTGTTTCACGGGAAAGAGGACTAAGGTTTTCGGCATGCTCAAACGGGCTCTTCCTGTTCTCGTCGCCTCCCTCGTGCTGGGCTCCGCCCCGGCCGTCGCCGCCACCATCCTCGATCCCGCCGCCGTTGCCGCCCGCACGCAGGTCACGCTGCGCTACAACAATGGCGTGGTCGTCTCCACTGCGAACTCGCACGAGTCGCGCCCGGCGCTCTCGCTGGTCAAGCTCTATCTGGGCTACTGGGTGCTCCACCACGGAGCGCCGGAAGATAAGGCCCGCGTGGAGAACATGATCCGCTACAGCGAAGACGCCACCGCGTCCGACCTGGACCGCAAGTACCCGCAGGCGATTCCGGAGGTCATTCGCCAGTTCGGCCTGAACGAGACCCACTACCGCGGCTACTGGGGCAACACCACGACCTCTACGGAGGATCTCGCGCGCTTTACCTCGATTATGGTCGGCGACCCGGTGGCGCAGCCCATCGTCACCGGCATGCGCACCGCCGCGCCCGTCGCTGCGGATGGCTACAAACAGGACTACGGCACGTCCCGAATTCCGGGGATTATCGGCACGAAGTTCGGCTGGTCCGACGCACGTGACGTCAATGCGACCGTCTCGCTGGGCAACGGCTTTGTCATCGCGGCGAATACCTATGGCTCGGCCGCGGACCTCACCTTCGACGTCCTGCGCGCCGTGCGTGTGACGCCGGATGGTGCTCCGGCTCCCGCACCGCTTCCCGATGCCCCTGCCACCCGCCAGCCCTCGCAGCTCGAGGCCTCCATCCTGCCGGGCATCCCCGTGCAGTTCCGTGCCCAGGCGCGCCAGTTCATCCGCAACGCGGAGGACCAGGTCGCCGCGACCCAGGCGCAGGCCTGTGCGGTGCTGGCCCAGGCTGGGTCCTCTGGGTCGTCGCAGGCCTGCTAGCTCACGGAGTCGATGGCGCGCTTGCCGGTAAGCAGGTCTGCGCCGGTGCGTTCGCGGTAGGCCTTGATGGCCTTGATGGGTTCGCCCTGCGCGACGAGCGTACGCTCGGCGTCGCTCACGCCGTAGGCGTTGACGTCTTCTGCGGTGAGGCCGAGACGCTGCGTGAGATCCTCGATGACGGCGGCTTGGCGCTGCACTTCGGCGCGCAAGCGCTTTACTTCGGCTGCGTTATTGAACCAGGCGAGCATGATGTTCTCCTTGACTTAGACGGCACGGCTAAACGCGGTGGCGCGCGCGACGAGTTCGGGCTCGGGGCGAATGCCAGTGTAGAGCACAAACTGCTCGAGGGCCTGCAGGCTCATGACCTCGGCGCCGGTGATGATGATTTTCTCGAGTTCCTGCGCGCGGGCGAGCAGCGGCGTGATGGTGGGGCGGGGTACGACGTCGAAGACGACCTCGGCCGCTTGGACTGCGGCGTCGGGCACGGGCAGGTCGGCCGCTTCCGGACCGCCCTCCATGCCGATGGGCGTGCAGTTGATGATGAGCTGTGGTGTGAGCGAACCAAGCTGGGGCGCGTACCCGAAGCCGTACTTGTCCGCGAGCGCAGGGCCCGTGGTGGTGTTACGGGCGACGACGGTGACGTGGGTGAAGCCCTCGTCGCGCAGGGCAGCGACGGTGGCCTTGGCCATACCGCCGGAGCCGAGGACGACGGTCTCGAGCGCTGGGTCGAGCTGGTTGGAACGCAGCAAGGAGACGATGGCGAGGTAGTCCGTGTTGTAGGCCTTCAGATGGCCGTCCGTGCTGACGATGGTGTTGACGGACTCGATGACCTCGGCGGACGGATCCATCTCGTCGACGAGGGCGATGACGTCTTCCTTCCACGGCATGGAAATCGCGGCACCCCGGATCTGCAGGCCACGCACGCCGGCGATTGCCTGCTGGATGTCGTCCGTCGTGAACGCTTTGTAAACGTAGTTGAGCTCGAGCGCGTCGTACAAGTAATTGTGGAAGCGCGTGCCCGTGTTGCCAGGGCGGCCGGACAGCGACAGGCACAGCTGCGTGTCCTTCGTGATGCCGCCGGCGACGAGACGCGGCGAGTCTGTGTTGAGTGATGCTACGGCCGGGATTTCAGTCATGACGCCCAGTGTAACCAGACTTCCCACGGCGCCTCGCGGAGCTTAGTGGTGCTCGACCTGCTTGATTTCTTCGGACATGTCGCGGCCCAGATCGGCGGCGCTGAATTCGTCCGTGAGCGGCAGGCGCAGCTGCAGATCCGTGCACAGGCACAGCTCGACGGTGCCTTCCTCGAGGACGAAGTCCACGAGGTGGCCGCCCCAGGTGCGCTCGTCGTTGATGACGTGGGCGTGGCAGCCGGCCACGGAGATGGCGGCCTCGTAGAGCGGCGTGCGGAACCCGGCGATGGTGCCCGTGAAATTGTCGAGCCGCACGACCTCCTCGCCGTCCGTGGCTTCGACCATGGGGCGGTAGGGCTGCTCCTGGCGTTCCACGGTGCGCGCGCTGGCCCAGCTAAAACGGCCGGTAACGCGCAGGGCGTACATGTAGTTGGAGCTGGGAATGAATCCGTCTACGACCTTGGAGAATTCCTCACGCGTGAGCGGGCCGGTGAGTTCCTCGCGGATAGAGGGCACGAAGTTGGTGACCACGGCATAGGGCGTGCGCTCGTCGAGCGGGGGTTCGGTGACGGAGCCATCGGAGCGCAGGCGGTAGCAGCGCCCATCGAGGATGACCATCTCGCCGTCGAGGCCGTTGAAGGTGCCAATGCCAAAGGAGCCGTGACCGAGGAGCTCGGACAACATCATCTCGTCCTCGTAGACGCCCTGGGCGAGAGAGGTGATGAGGCTGGTTTGGAAGATGGCGTGGCGCGTGTGGTGCATGCGTTCCAGCTTAGACGCGGGTCCGCAACTCCTTCACGGCCACGTAGCCCGGATCCGCCGCTGCGAGACGCCGCGCGCGGTGCACGAGCAGGAAAACTGTGGGATAAGTAAGAAGTGCGGAACACACCATGGGGGCGTAGACCCACCACGCGTCCGTGTCGAGCGTGATGTTCCACAGGAAGTGGCCCGCGAAGGCGAAGGCGAGGAAACCCGCGGCAACGCCCACGCGGCGCAGGCGCGACCACTCGGCGGCGTAGAGCGCCCAGCCCACACCCCAGCCGGCGATGGCCGTGAAGACGACGTGGAGGCAGGGCCCAGCGATAACGCGCAGGCCCCACATGGCCCAGAAGCCGCCCCAGTCCGAGACCGGATCCATGAGCGCTCCCATAAACGAGTACAGGAGATTCTCGGTGGTCTCGAAGCCCAGGCCCACGACGGCGCCGGCAAGGAACCCATGCCACGGGCGGCGCAGCTCACGGAAGGACAGGAGCAGAAGGAACACGCCCAGGGCCTTCGCCGGTTCTTCCGGGTAGGTGCCGCCGAAGGAGGCGATGAGGGGATCCCAGCGCCAGTGGTCGATGATGTCGAACCACCCCAGCCCTGCAGCGGAGACGACGCCGAAGGACGTTCCCGAGCCCCAGAGCAGCGCGGCGACGACCCACGCGCGCCCGCCCGGCCACGCCGGCCGGGTGAGGTGGAGCAGCCACAGGACTATCGCGGTGTAGAGGGCGGCGAGGGCCGAGCCCGCCAGCGCGAGCCCCGGCAGCACAAAGAAAATAGGAAACACGAAGAGGGCCAAGACCACAATGCCCAGGCCCAGACCAGCCCAGAGGACCCCGCGGGCGGCGCGACTCATACGTTCACCGCCTGCGGAAGCGCCGGCTCAAAGCCGTCGTGGGAGTCGATGTGCGCGAGCTCGTCCGTGATCGTCGCCGGCAACGCCTCGCCGGTCGCCGCCTGCCACGTGGGAGCCAGGACAGAGGCCGCGTCCGCGCCCTCAAAGGTGACGACGAAGGCCGTGTTCTCTTCTGGGGCCTCGTTTGGGGCGGGGAGGATGAGGGCTGCGGCGCCGGTGGGGGCATCGGCAAGCACGAGGGTCGAGCCGGAGACTGCGACGGGGCCAGCAGGGTCCGTGCCGAACGCGATAGTGCGCAGGGCGCGCCGGGCGGCGAGCTCTGCGTCCGCGACGCCGGGAGTCTCCGTGACCGTGACGGTCGTATCCCCGCAATACCAGCCCTCAGAAGGCAGCAATCCGGCCGTGGGCGTGCACTCCATGGGCACGGCGACGTCTCCAATGACCAGTGGCTCCGCCGGGCGGAGTTGGTCTGGAAGCGTGAGCCAATAGACCGTGGGCGCAAAGAGCAGGACCGCGGCGCTCAGCAGCACCGCAGTGAGCCCTGCCCCCATGCGCGGGGGCTGGAGACGATAGGAGAAAGCGGGAGCGGACATGGCGTCCACCTTAGCTATTAAGCTTGGGCGGCATGAATGACCTTTACCAGTTTCTGAATGGGCCCTGGCTGGCCACGCACGAGATCCCCGCGGACCGCGCGGTGGACGGTACGTTCCATAAGCTGCGCGATGACGCGGAGGAGATGGAGCACGAGATTGTGAAGAACGATACCGGCCGCGCCGGGAAGTTCTACGCCGCGTTTATGGATGTCGACGCGCTCAACGCCGCGGGCGTGGCTCCGCTCGACGCGGACCTCGACCGCCTCGCCGTGGCGGATACACAGGAGCTCGCGCGCGTGTTGGGTGAGCTGGACCGACTCGGGATTGGTAGCCCAGTGGCTGCCTACATTGAGAAGGACCCGGGCGGCACTGATGCGATTGCGACGCTTATCCAGTCGGGCCTCGGCCTGCCGGATGAGGCCTACTACCGCGAGGAGGCCCACGCGGAGACCCTCAAGGCCTACCGCGCGCACGTGGAGCGCATGCTTGGCTTCCTCGATTCCGGCCGCATCTTTGGTTTGCCTGCCGATGCCGCCGCCACCCGCATCGTCGCACTTGAGACCTCCATCGCGGCTGGTCATTGGGACGTCGTCGCCTCCCGCGACGCTGTGAAGACCTATAACCCGACCGAGTTCACTGATCTGCCCGAGCACGTGCAAGAGATCCTGCGCGGCGCCCGGTTCCCTGAGTCCCGCGTCGTTGTCGCACAGCCGTCCTTCCTCACGCACCTGGATTCGCTGTTTACCGCAGACCGCATTGCGGACTGGCAGCTGTGGGCAACATGGCACAGCCTGCGCGGCCGCGCGGCCCTGCTCACCGAGGAGATTTCTAAGGCCAACTTCGCTTTCTACGGCACGACGCTCACCGGTGCCACCGAGCAGCGCGATCGCTGGAAGCGTGCCCTTGGTCAGGCCGGCTACGTGGGCCAGGAGATTGGCAAGGCTTACGTGGACAAGCACTTCCCGGCCTCGTACAAGGAAGAGATGCTTGAGCTGGTCTCTTACCTGCTCGACGCCTACCGTTCCCGTATTTCCGAGCTGCCGTGGATGACCGCCGAGACCCGCGAGCGCGCCCTGGAGAAGCTGGGCAAGTTCAACGCGAAGATCGGTTACCCGGATAAGTGGCGCTCGTACGAGGGCCTGGAGCCCACGGACGACGCCGTCGAAAACGACCGCCGCGGCTCCGCCTTCTCGCACGACTATGAGCTGGCCAAGATGGGCAAGCCGGCCGACCGCACGGAGTGGTTCGCCACCCCGCAGACCGTCAACGCCTTCTACAACCCGGTGGCCAACGACATCACGTTCCCCGCTGGCATCCTGCGCCCGCCGTTCTTCACCGCGTCCGCTGAGGGCGGCGACGTCGCGGAGAACTTTGGCGCCATCGGTGCCGTCATCGGCCACGAGATCGGCCACGGCTTCGACGACCAGGGCTCCCAGTACGACGGCGACGGCAACCTCACCTCCTGGTGGACTGACGAGGACCGTGCCGCGTTTGAGAAGCTCACCGCCAAGCTCGTGGATCAGTATCAGGGCCAGGTGCCCACCGTGCTCAAGGAAGCCGGTATCGAGTCTTCCGGCGTGAACGGCGCCTTCACCCTGGGCGAGAACATTGGCGACCTCGGCGGCCTGGGTATTGCCGTCGTGGCGTACAAGAAGTACTGCGCCGATCACGATCTAGACCCGCTCGGTCAGGTCCGGCCCTTCACCGCTGAAGGCGCCGAGCCCGCTCTCGCCGAGCAGGAGTGGAACGGCCTCCAGCGCCTCTTCTTCGCCTGGGCCCGTGTGTGGCGCACTGCCATCCGCCCGGAGATGGCCGCCCAGTACCTCGCCATCGACCCGCACTCGCCGGCCGAGTTCCGCTGCAACCTCATTGTCGCCAATGTCGCGGAGTACTACGAGGCCTTCGACGTGCCTTCCGATGCCCCCACCTACGTCGCGCCCGAGGACCGCGTCACCATCTGGTAGCTCGCTTCGGCGTCCGATAGCCACAACGCCCGAATAAGGTCGAGAATTTTCAATTTTTCGCTTCTTATTCGGGCGTTGTGGCTATTTCTTCTTGTTGCTTGATGTCGTGCTGCTTGATTTCGAGCTGCGCGCCGATGCTAGCGCGTAGACGAACGCGACCGTCGTCACGCCGATGCGCACCCAGTCATTGGGAAACGCGAGGGTGAGGTGTCAGGATTCTTTTTGACACCCCACCCACAACGCCGTGCGGATCTCGGGCAGCGGGCGGGGCGTGGAGGTAGGCCGCCAGGTACTTCTCTCTAGGAGATTTCAAATCCTCGGGGTGAATGCAATGCTCCTTCCAGTCGCATTGCATTCACCACCTGAACCGGCCCCCATTGAAACGAGGAATTTTCGGCAGGAACAGGAACTGCTCAGCTGGCTTCCAGGAAACCAGGCTCGAACTCTCACGACCCTGCCCAGAAATCCGCGCGGTGCGTGCAGGTGGGTGTCCTTAAATAAGTCTCATACCCGAACATCACGTATAAGAGGACTCCCATGCAGCGCTTGACCTTGCGCACAAAGATCATCGCCGGCATCGTCGCCGGTGCCACCGCCATTTCCCTGGCCGCGTGCAGCGCGAACGACACGACCAGCACCGCATCCGCCACGTCCGTGCAGACCACGCAGCTCGCCGATCTCCTTGACGACACCACCGACGTCGGCGCGGACAACCCCGACCTTTTTGATCTGTCGCAGTCCCACGAGGTTTCCCTCGATATTGACCAGGACGCCATCGACACCATGCTTGAGGACTACCAAAGCGGCGACGAAAAGACCTGGGTGAAGGCCAACATCACGATTGACGGCACGACCATCGAGAATGTCGGTGTGCGTCTCAAGGGCAACTCCTCCCTGCGCACTCTCGGCGGCAACTCCGGTATGCCGGGCGGCGGACAAGCGCCTGGTGAGAATGCCGACGGTCAGGCTCCCGCAGGAATGCAGATGCCCACGGACGGCGAGAAGCCCACCCCGCCCGACAGTGGTCAGGGTGGCCCTGGCGGGGCCCCGCAAGGCGGCGGCATGTCCGGCTCCAGCATCGACGAAAGCGACGTGACCACCTGGCCGTTGCTCATCAGCTTCGACAAGTATGAGGACGGCCGCGTCTACCAAGGCATGTCCCAGTTCTCGCTGCGCTCGGGCATTCCGTCGCTCAACGAGGCGACGGCGCTCTCGGCCACCGCCGAAACCGGTCAGGCCTCGCAGCGCTACACGTACCTCACGTATTCGGTCAATGGCGGCGAGACGCTTACACGCATCGCACTGGAGAACCCGGACGAATACTACGCGGCCCGCCTTGGTGACGGCATCCTCTACAAGGCGGACTCCGAAAGCTCCTTTACCTACCAGGGCGATGACCCGGAAACCTACGAGGATCAGTTCAAGATCGAGTCCAAGGATGACGACGTGGAGAAGGAACAGCCCATCGTGGATCTGCTCAAGTGGATGGACTCCGCCGACGACACCGAATTCGACGCGCACCTCGAGGATTACGTCGACGTCGACTCCTTCGCGAAGTACCTCGCCACCCAGAACCTGCTCGTCAACAGCGATGACATGGCCGGCCCCGGCAAGAATTATTACCTCTGGTACGACAACGAGACGAAGAAGGTCTCCGTCGTGTCGTGGGACCTCGACATGTCGATGCAGAATAATGCGGAGCAGTCCCCGGACGAGTCCGCATCCATGGGTGGCGGCCGCCGCCAGCAGGCCCAGCCTTCCGATGCCGCCACCTCCACCACCGCAGACGCCGCAGCCACCCAGACCGCAGACATTCAGGAGCAGCAGGGCGGCATGATGAGCGGCAACGAGCTCAAGACGCGCTTCTTGGCGTCCGAGAAGTTCAAGGCCGTCTATGACCAGGCGTACTGGGACCTCTACGAGCAGATCTATGGCTCGGGATTCGCTGAAAAGACGCTGGAGAACCTGCGCTCGCAGGTTCCGGCGACGGACGGGACGCCACAGTCAGACATCGACTCGGCCGCAGACAAGCTGCAGGAATTCATCACGCAGCGCAAGGACTATCTGGCCACTCAGAAGGCCTAGGCCTTGCGTCGCGAGGCGCGCGGAACGACGGCACCAGCGAGGTAGTCGGCGCCGGTTTCGTGATCAATGACGCGTAATTGACCGGGGGCCTTTGGCTCGTCGATGAGGGTGGAATAGCAAAAGAACTCGCCCTCGCCGCCGGTGCCATAGGCGGTAAAACGCTGGGGGATGTCGTTGTCCTCGCGGTCGACGAAGCCCGCGGATACGTCCGATTCTTCGACGATCCTCTTGAACTCAGCCTTTGCCACGCGGTCATCGGCGCCGAAGGCGACGGAGCGCTCGCCGAGCACGGAGTGATCCATGCGTGCGATTTCCTTCTTGGTGGCGTTATCCGCGGCGCGATAGGAGAGGAAGAGCTGGCCCAGCTCGCCGGAGAAGGTGCGGCCGATGATGACCTCGATGCCCACCTCGCCGTCCGGATCCACCGCGCGATACGAACCGAGACGCTCGGTGATGGTGGAAAACTCGGCGCACAGCTCGTCCTTGGTGGGCGAGAGGGTGGCTTCGGGGTGCACGGTCGCTTCAGTCATGCCGGCCAGCTTAGCGCGCCGGGGAGGTAGTCTGGGCCCATGACTGACAAGCAACCGCAGGAAGTACCGCACGCCGAACTGGCCGAAGGCCAGTCTTGGGAGATTGGCGGCCAGGACCGCCAGCTCAGCGAGAATGAACAGCTCGAGCAGCTGGGATCGTACATCGATGCGCACTATGAGCTGCCGGACTTCCGTCCGCCGTGGGCCGGTGGCGGCTCGCCGGAGGCGGATAATTACTGCGCGAAGCTGCCGGATCGCATTGTCCAGGCCTCCATGATGGTGTTGGGGACGGCGGTGGACCACTCCATGCCGGGCACGGCGTTTACGGACGGCGTGACCGTGAGCGATAACGAGCACGGCCGCGTCTTTACCCCGAGCGATCCGAACGGCACGTACGCCGTGTCGCTGCATTCGGGCGGCTGGTGGCGCGGCGACGGTCAGGCGCTCGAGATGCAGTGGCGCCCCGAGGTCGCGGCGGCCGCGCAGCTGTCCGGAACGACCATCGTGGACATTGATTACCCGCTGGCGCCGGAACACACCGTGGATGACATGGTGAAGGTCGTGCAGGCGGCCATCGATGCGCTGCCCGGACACGTGACCGTGTGGGGTTATTCCTCCGGCGGCGCGCTCGCGGCGCTGGTCAAGGCCGACGCGTACCTGCTCACGTTCCCCGACTTCGCAGCACTCGGCAACCTGCCGGATGAGCTGCGTGCGGGTTATGAGCTTCCCGATGCCCTCCCCAACACGCTCATCCAGACCGCGACGGAAGATGAAATCGCCGGGCGCGTGGAGCTGCCGGGCGCGCAGACCGCAGACTACGTGGCGCGGCACCGTATTTCTACGCCGGCCGTGGCGCGTCAGCGCATTAAGGACACGGCGGAGTTCCTCAAGAAAGTCGCAGAGTAACGCAGGCAAGCGCGACACGGCGCGTGAAGCCACGCTGATCTCCGCGCTTGTCGATCCGATTATGGGCGCTTGCTGCCTACGATGGAAAGATTCATCGGCGCGCGGCGGCCCGGGAGCGACCCTTAGTCTTAATCGACGACGAAGTTCTTCCGCGTCGAGCGGAAGATGACCCAGCGCTGCACGCAAAAGTTGATGAGCGTCGCGGTGCCTTGGGCGATGACATAGGCGACCACGAGGGCCCAGGAGCTGGGCCAGGCAAGATCGTTGTCGAGGAACTCGAAGCACCACTTGTATAGCGCGATGTTGACTGCGTAGGTGAGTGCGTACGTTGCGGCAACGGCGAGGAAGCGGCGGGTGGAGGCCTTCGCGTTGAAGGTCCAGCGGCGGTTGAGCAGGTACGCGGTGAGCGTGCCCACGATAAAACCGACGGTGCGGGCCGCGGTGTCGCCGAGGAGGTCGAGGCCGATCTGGAGCAGCCAGGTGATCCCGACGTCGATGACGCCGGAGATGCCGCCGGTGATGGCGAACTTCGTGCCCTGTGCCTGCAGGGAGTTGGAGCGCGAAAGGCGATCGGCGGCGGAATCCATGGCGGTGGTCCCGTCTTACTTGCCCTTGAAGATGAAGACGCGCTGGATGACGAAGTTTGTGATCGTCGCGACGGCCTGGGCGATGACAAACGAGATGGTGTCCTTGACGGCGCCCTCGAAGCCCATCGCGATGAGCGGGGCGTTCGTGGCCCAGTAGAGGAAGTTCTGCACCGCGAAGGTCGAGGCGTAGAGCAGGCCGACTGCGGTGGCAGTGCGGCCGGAGACCTGCGCCCCGAAGGTCCAGCGGGCGTTGGCGAGGTAGGCCGCGATGGTGCCGAAGATCCAGCCGATGGCCTTCGCCGCGGAGCGGTGGAGGCCCAGGTGCGTGAGGATGAGGGTGAGGCCAAAGTCGAGAATGGCCGTAAACACGCCCACGGACACGAAGCGGACGAGCTGGGTGCGCAGCGAATTATTGGGCGTCGCGTTGACGACGTCGTCCGTGCTCAGGGTGGCATCGTGCGCGTCGGGCTGCTGCGGGTTGGGGGTCTGCGCGGTATTTTCCACGCTGATAGCCTACCTGCCGCGGGCCTGCGGAATGGTTAACGACGAAGAAGCGCGCGGAAGAGGTCGAGTCGGTCGACTGGGGCGAGGGCCTCGGGACCGGTGGCGCGGACCTGCGTGAGGACGGCGAGGGAATCGGCGCAGAGGTTAAGGGCGGCATCGGCAAGCAAGGGCGCGCCGGAGTCGTCGACCCAGCCGAGGGCCTCGAGCGTGGTGGTGAGGACGGACTCCGTGAGTTGCTTGTCGCCCATGCAGGTAAGCGCCAGGGCGGTGGACCAGAAAGCGTCGCGGCCCTCGAGCGTGACCTCGCGGGGCAGGCTCGCCAGCGCGTGCAGCGTGGCGGCGGGAAGGCTCACCTCGCGGGTGAGATCGAGCGCCTGGAGGAGCGGCACGAAGTCGAAGAGCCGGGAACGCACGACGGCGTCGCGGACCTCGGGGCGGACTTGCTCGAGGACGGCGTTGATGGTTTTATCGCCGGTGAGCTGAGCATTAATCGCCGTGATATCGAAGGGGACATCGAAAGAACCGGAACCGCCGACGCACAGCGCGCGCGGGGTGTCAGCGTCGCGCAGGTAGACCTCCGCGACGGTGATGGTGAAGTCCCACAGGCCCCAGACGTAGTCGATGTGTTGGCCCGGGCGGCGCAGGAAGTCGCGCACGCGGTGGGTGGGATCGATACGCGCGCCGCGGGCGGCGTCGTGCTCAAAGAAATGCCAGGGCGCGTCTTCGTTGGGGAGCGCGAAGCACGTGGCGAGAACCTCGTGGAACTCCTCGAACGTGAGCGCGTCGTTGATGCCAATCTGGCGGTGGACCTCCGCGTCCGTGCGCACGTGGGCGACCTGGACGATGATGGTCGACTCGGCAGGCTGGCGTCGCGCGCGGGCCTGCTCGAGATCGATGATGGGGGAGGACATGGGCCCCAGCCTAACCACTTTGACGGTCCCGCGCCGTGGGCGCCGAGCTGAGTTAGCGGGACGTGTCGTTGAACGACTGCTTGTCGAGGCCGCGGGCCTCCGCCTCCGAGACGGCGAAGGTGAGTGCTGCGAGCAGCGCGCCGGTGAGGCTCCAGGGCTTGGTGGCGCCGCGCTTGCGCAAGAAGCTGACGATGCCGCGGGCGATCTTCACGTTGAGGAACGCGCCGACGGCGAGTAGAGCGAGGAGGACAAGGAATGCGCCGTACGTCTTGAGTGGGGATGCCGGCTCGACCGTAAGCGGTGCGTCATCGCGCTCGTCCTCGTTCTGGGCGTTAGCGAAGGCGACGAGGCTGCCGAAGGCGGTGAACCCGGTGAGGTAGCCGACCGTGAGACCGACCTTGGACTTGAGGTAGTCCGGCAGCGCGGTGAGAATTCCCACAGCGGCGGCCTGCGCGATGCGGCCGGCAAGCGTGTCGTCGAGGGCATAATTATCGGGCTTATTTTGCGGAGCGGTCATGCGGGATAGTCTAGACGGCATGTATTCCGATAAGCATGAGCATATGACGCCGGCGCAGCAGGCGGCCCAGGACGAGCGCACGGAGGACGACCGTCGCAATGGCTCCTACCAGGCAACACAGAATACGACGGCGCCGCTCAGCGACTTTATGACGCGACTCATGGCGCAGGAACTGCCCATCATGGACTCGACCTCGCGCCAGCGCGTGTACGACATTCTGCGGGAGTATGACGGCCCCGTGATTGAGACGCAGGAGGAACTGCCCAAGGAAATCCGTGACCTCATGGATTTGTATTAAAGGTTTTTGATCGGGCATGAGAATGCCCGGTTTGTTCCGTATATCACTTGGGTCCTGCGTGTCATGCGGGCTCACACGTGGGTAGGCTGGATGGAGCATTATCCGTCGAGCAAAGAGTAAGAGATGGAACTACACACCACCGAACAGTCCCTGCATGGTTGGGGACGTACTGCCCGCACCTCCGCTCACGTCCTGTCCACCGCAGACGTTGAGGTCATCCAGGCGGCCGTCGCCCAGGTGGCGGACGACAACTCCGACAAGCCCGAGCACCTCAAGCGCGGCGTCATCGCCCGCGGCATGGGTCGTTCCTACGGCGACCCGGCACAAAACGCCGGCGGCCTCGTGATCGACATGCAGCCGCTCAACAAGATTCACTCCATTGACCCTGAATCCGCCATCGTCGACGTCGACGGCGGCGTCACCCTGGACCAGCTCATGAAGGCTGCCCTGCCGTACGGCTTGTGGGTTCCGGTTCTGCCGGGCACCCGCCAGGTCACCATCGGCGGCGCCATTGGCCCCGATATTCACGGCAAGAACCACCACTCCGCCGGCTCCTTCGGCAACCACGTTGTCTCCATGAAGCTGCTCGTGGCCGACGGCCGCGTCCTCCACCTGGAGCCGGAAGGCTCTGCAGATGATCCGGACGGCACGCTGTTCTGGGCCACCGTGGGTGGCATGGGCCTTACCGGTATCATCCTGCGCGCCCGCATTCGCATGACGAAGACGGAGACCGCCTACTTCATCGCGGATACGGACCGCACGAACAACCTGGATGAGACCGTGGCCTTCCACTCGGACGGCTCTGAGGTGAACTACACCTACTCGTCCGCATGGTTCGACGTCATCTCCCCGGAGCCGAAGCTGGGCCGCTCGACCATCTCCCGTGGTTCGCTCGCCACGCTGGCACAGCTTGAGGAGCTCGCGCCGAAGCTGGCCAAGGACCCGCTCAAGTTCAACGCGCCGCAGCTGATGACGGTGCCGGATATCTTCCCGAACTTTACGATGAACAAGCTGTCGCTCATGGCGATTGGCGAGGCCTACTACATGATGGGTGCTCCGGCCCGGAACAAGGTGAAGAACCTCACGCAGTTCTACCAGCCGCTCGACCTCATCGGTGAGTGGAACCGTGGCTACGGTTCCAATGGTTTCCTGCAGTACCAGTTCGTCGTGCCCACCGAGGCCGTCGAGCCGTTCAAGGACATCATTCGCGACATGCAGCGTTCGGGCCACTACTCGGCGCTCAACGTGTTCAAGCTCTTCGGCCCGGGGAACAAGGCTCCGCTGTCCTACCCCATGCCGGGCTGGAACGTCTGCGTGGACTTCCCCATCAAGCCGGGCCTGGGTGCCTTCCTCGACGACCTTGACCGTCGCGTCATGGAGTTCGGTGGCCGCCTGTACCTGGCCAAGGAGTCGCGTACCTCCGCCGAGAACTTCCACAAGATGTACCCGGGCATGGAGGGCTGGCTGAAGACCCGCAACGAGATCGACCCGACCGGCGTCTTCGCATCTGACATGTCCCGCCGTCTCGAGCTGCACTAGAAACCACCCCGAAAGGACCTGAAAAGAACATGCTGAATGCAGTAGGCCAGGCACAAAACATCCTGCTTCTGGGCGGTACCTCCGAGATCGGTCTGGGCATCGTCTCCGAGTTCCTCTCCCACGGCGGCACCCCGCACGTCACGCTTGCCGCGCGCAAGGATTCCCCGCGTATCGACGCGGCCCGCGCACAGCTCGAGGCCCAGGGCGCACAGGTCGAGGTTGTCGATTTCGACGCCACGGACTTCGACTCCCATCCGGCCGTCATCGACGCCGCGTTTGCGCACGGCGACGTGGATGTTGCGATCATCGCCTTCGGCACCCTGGGCGACCAGGAAGCGCTGTGGCAGGACCAGGCGCAGGCTGTTGCCTCCGCACAGACCAACTTCACGGCGCCCGTGTCCGTGGGCGTGCTGTTGGGACAGAAGCTGAAGAAGCAGGGCCACGGCACCATCGTCGCCCTGTCCTCCGTTGCAGGCCAGCGCGTGCGTCGCTCCAACTTCGTCTACGGCGCGTCCAAGGCGGGCGTCGACGGCTTCTTCGTCAACCTCGGCGAGGCGCTGCGCGAGTCCGGTGCCAAGGTGCTCGTCGTGCGCCCGGGCCAGGTGCGCACCAAGATGTCTGCCGCCGCAGGCGAGGCACCGCTCACCGTCAACGTCGCGGACGTTGCCAAGGCCACGTACGACGCAGTCGTGCACAACAAGGAGTCCATCTTCGTGCACCCGCTGTTCGAGTACGTCTCCCTGGCGTTTAAGTTCATCCCGCAGCCCATCTTCCGCAAGCTGCCGTTCTAGAACGACCCGCAACCCCCGCGCCCGCTCGTCGACTGTGACGTGGTCGCGGGGGTTTCGCGATCCCGGATCCCGGTGGGGAATGTGGTTCACTGGAAGCCATGACTACTGCCGCCGCTCAGCCGCGCCGCCGGGGTACCATTCTGCGTCCCCAGATGCGCACCGAAAACTATGCGTCCGATCTGCTCTCCCTGCGCTCCACGCTCTTAGGGCTCTCGAGCGCCGGTGTGGGCGCCTTTGCGGTGACGCTCGTGGCGTGGATGGTGTTCAAGCGCACGCACCTGCCGGCGTTTAGTACCTCCATGGTCACGCGCGCGCTCGCGACGGCGGGTATGGTGCTCACCCTTGTCATTGTGGCGGGGCTGCTCGCATGGTGGATTTCGGATGAGTACTACGGTAAACGCCGCCGGCCGCAGTGGCGCGTGGCGCTCACGTATTTCTTCTCCTACATGGCACCGGCGTTCATCGTCATCGCTGCGGTAGGAATTCCGCTTTCGGCCACCAAGCTGTGGCTCGACGGCATTCAGGTCGATCAGGTCTTCCGCACACAGTTCCTCACGCGCACGACGGAGCAGGGCGGCTACGCCGACATGAACTACCTGGACATGCCCACGTTCTATCCCATGGGCTGGTTCTGGCTGGGCGGCCGGCTCGCGGCCGTGTTGGGCTTACCGGGCTGGGAGGTTTTCCAGCCGTGGGCACTCATCTCGCTCGCGGTGGCAGGCTCCATCCTCGTGCCGATCTGGCAGCACCTCGTGGGCTCGCTGCCTGTGGCGACGGCCATTGCTGTGATGACCACGGCGGTCACGCTCACGCTCGGCGCGGAAGAGCCGTACTCCGCGGTCATTGCGATGGGCGCGCCGGCGGCGGCGTTGCTCGCGCAGCGTGCCTTCCATGGCTCGTGGTCCGCGACGGCGGGCCTTGCCCTCTTCCTGGGCATCTCGGCGACCTTCTACACGTTGTTCACCGGTGCCATTGCGCTCACGGTGGTTTCCCTGCTCGCCATTATCACCGCGGTTTATGAACGCCGGTGGCTGCCGATTGTCCGGCTCGTCATCATCGGCGTGGCCTCGTTGGCCATCGCCGCCGTCGCGTGGGGTCCCTACGTCATGTCGGCGTTGCGCAGCGGCGTCCCGCTCGAGTCTGCCGCGCAGCATTACCTGCCCAGCGAGGGCACGCAGCTGCCCGTGCCGTTCCTCTCGCCCAGCGTCATCGGTGCGCTGTGCCTCATCGGTGTCATTTTCCTGGCGCTCCGGCTTGCCGATGCCGAGGTGCGGGCGCTTGCTTTCGCGCTCGGCGGAATCTACGCATGGATCGTCGCCTCGATGGTGGTGACGCTCGCCGGTACGACGCTGCTCAGCTTCCGCCTGGAAATCATCGTCGTGCTCTTCATGGCCACCGCCGGCATCCTGGGTCTGGCGGAGGTACGGCTGGTGGGCATTCACTCCCTGTATCCGGCGCGCTTTGACGTGCCGACAAACCGCGCGATTACCACGGCCTTCGTGGTGGTCATGCTGCTGTCAGGTATCTACTACGTGCAGCAGATTCCGCGCCTCAACGAAGACGCCATTGACCACGCGTACGCGGATACGGACGGCAATGGCGAGCGCGCGGACCAATTCACCCCGGACTCGGCCTCGAAGTACGGGGAGATAAATGACTTCATCGTGGACCACGGCTATACGCCGAACGGCACGGTCATCATGACTGACGAGAAGCTGTTTATGGCGTACTACCCGTACCACGGCTTCAACGCCTTTACCGCGCACTACGCCAACCCGCTGGGACAGTTCCGCGAGCGCAGCGCACAGATGGAAACGTGGGCGCGCGAGTCCTGGGATCAGACCCCCGAGCAATTCCGCGAGACGCTCGATAGCGCCAAGTGGCAGGGTCCGTCCGCCATCATCTTCCGCGGCGAGGTCGCCGAGGACGGTGCGGAGACGGACGGCTATAAGATCCACCTCGCGGAGGATATCTACCCGAACCAGCCCAACGTGCGCTACCGCGCGATCTTCTACAACCCGGAGGTCTTCGCCGAGGGCTGGGACGTCAAGCAGGTCGGCCCGTTCGTCGTCGCCGTGCGCACCCAGTAGTAGACAGTCGTGACAGACCCGCTGGAACACGCCATCGCGGGCGCGTGGACGGCGTGGCTGCCGGACTTCCGGCTGACCTTCCGCATCGACCGCGCGGCGGGCCTACTCACGGCGGAGGCCTGCTTCGACCGCGCTCCCGCGAACACGCAGATGGAGGCGGAACTGCGGGCGGCAGAGGAGGAGCTGGCCCACGCAGCTCGGGTGCTGGGGCCGGGATCACCTGCGCAGAGATAAGGCGAACCGTGCGAGGTGGTTTAGACTATCTGGGTGACTTTATCGACCGAAAGCCCAGCATCGAGCGTTGCTTCGCAGCCCGTGCGCATGGAGACCGCGCCGGCATGGTTGAAGTGGACTGCTCTCGTCTCCGGCATTCTTGGCTTCCTGGCCTTTGTGGCCCTGCCGTTGTTGCCGGTCAACCAGGTGCAGTCCAGCGTGCACTGGCCGCAAAATGACTCGCTCAATTCGATCAACTCGCCGCTCATCTCGGTGGCGCCGGAGAAGATTGATGCGGAAATCCCCATCGCAGCGACGCAGTACCTGCGTGAGGGACAGTCGCTGCTCTACGGCACGGTGCCGCCCGAGTCGGAGAAGGCGACCAACCGCGGTATGTTCGTCCGCTACGACGAGGAGCGGGGCCTCACGGTCGCCTCCCTCGACACGGTCATCCTCTCCCTCGACAAGAGCGAGGTCGCGGCTCTGCCTGACGATGCCGTGCTGCATATCGCGGCGGATGGCGACTCCGTGCGCGTTGACGTGGGCAAGCACGAAGAAGAGACCGAAGACGACGAGCGTCCGCAGGTCACCGGTACCTACACCGAGATTGATAACACGCCGGAGGCTCGCGCAGCGCTCAGCGACATGCGTGTCGACGTGGAGGTCAACTCCCGCTTTACTTCCTCGCCGTCCACGGTGAAGACCATTGCCATGTGGTTCGGCCTGCTCATGGTCCTCATCTCCTTGTTCTGCCTGTGGCGTATTGACCGCCTCGACGGCAAGCGCTTCGGCTTTATGCCGGAGACGTGGAAGCAGGTCCGTCCGCTCGATGGCGTGGTCGCCGCCATCCTCGCGTTCTGGCACATCTTCGGTTCGAATACCTCGGACGACGGCTTCATCCTCACCATGGCGCGCGTGAGCGGTCACGCGGACTACATGGCGAACTACTACCGCTGGTACGGCGTGCCTGAGGCCCCCTTCGGTTCCCCGTACTACGACCTACTCGCCGCGCTCACGCACGTGTCGACCTCCTCGGTCTTCATGCGCCTGCCATCGCTCGTCGCCGCGCTCATAATCTGGTTCGTGCTGTCGCGCGAAATCCTCCCGCGCTTTGGCGAGCTCGTTAACGGCCGCCGCGTCGCCCACTGGACCGCGGCGTTTATGTTCCTGGCTTTCTGGTTGCCGTATAACAACGGCATCCGTCCGGAGCCTATGGTCGCCTTGGGCGTCATGCTGACGTGGGCGTCCTTCGAGCGCTCCATCGCTACGCGCCGCCTCCTGCCAGCGGCTATCGGCACCATCATCGCGACGATCACGCTGGCCGTCGGCCCCACGGGTCTGTTCGCCGTGGGCATCTTCCTGGTCTGCCTGCCGCAGCTCTTTGCCTTCCTCGGTGAGCGCGCCAAGGCCACTGGGCTGGGCTGGGTCCCGCTCGTCTCCACGTTCCTCGCCTCCGGCACCGCGATTATGGTGGCGGTCTTCCACGACCAAACGCTCGCGACCGTCCTTGAGTCCACCTCCGTGCGCTCCCAGGTCGGCCCCGCGCTGCCGTGGTACTCCGAGTACGTTCGCTACACCACGCTCTTCCAGGAGTCCGTGGACGGCTCGCTCACGCGCCGCTTCGCGATGTTCACCATGCTCTTCTGCCTGGCGCTGATCGTCTACGCGTTCATTAAGAACCGCCGCGTCGTGGGCGCTGAGGCTGGCCCCACCGCGCGCCTGTTGCTCATCATCGCGCTGAGCATGTTCTTCCTCATGTTCACGCCGACGAAGTGGACGCACCACTTCGGCATCTACGCCGGTGTCGCCGGCGTCGTCGCCGCCCTGGGCGCGGTCGTGCTCTCCCAGATCGCCCTGCGCTCCTCCCGCGCACGCACCTTCGCCCTGGCCGCCGTGACCTTCCTCCTTGCCATCTCCCTGGCTGGCTGGAACGCCTGGTGGTACGTCTCCTCCTTCGGCATTCCGTGGTGGGACCGCACCGTCCAACTCAAGGCCATTGAGGCGAACACGGTGGTGCTCGCCATCGGCTTGGTCATCCTCGCTATCGGCATCATTCAGTCCTTCCGTCGCGAGTCGCGCCGCACCAAGGCGATTGCCGCGGGCACGAGCGACGAGGACTTCCGCGCCGCCGAGTCTGACCGCGTGACCCGCTGGGCCGGCGTCATGTCTGCTCCCATTGCCATCGCGTGTATTGGCGTCGTGGCCTTCTCCATGGCCTCCTTCGCTAAGGCCTACGTCTCCCAGGGCGACGCCTACTCCGTGGGCAAGGGCAATCTTGCCTCGCTTGCGGGTAACACGTGCTCGCTCGCCGATGCCACTTTGGTGGAGACCAATACGAACGACTCCTTCCTCGAGCCGATTGCCGGCACTCTGGGCGAGTCCCTCAACGACCCGAACTCCACGGGCTTTGCCCCGGATAACGTGCCGTCCTCCATCGAACCTGAGTATCAGAACTCCGCCTCCGTGGGTGCTATCGGCGGCTTGTCCACGTCGCAGAGCACGGATACGACCAACGCGTCCTCCGGCGCCGACCGCTCCCTGGGCGGCGCGGTTGACGAGAACGAGCAGAACGGCGAGACGGACGGTACGGCCTCCACGAAGACGGAGAGCGAGTCCGCCCACCGCAGCGAGCAGGAGAAGCAGGCTACCTCCGGCGAGCGTGATCAGGCGGGCGTCAACGGCTCCCACATCGCGCTGCCCTTCGACCTGGACTACACCAAGGTCCCCATCACCGGCTCGTACTCTGAGGACCAGGAAGGCACCGCCAGCCTCAAGTCCCAGTGGTTTAAGCTGCCTGAAGCAACCGACGCCGCCCCGCTCCTCGTCGTTTCCGCCGCCGGCAACATCTACCACCACGATGTCAATGGCATTGAGCAGGACGGCATGGAGCTCACGCTCCAGTACGGCACGCAGGACGGCGGCTCCATCAAGGACATCGGCGAGGCCGAACTGTCCGATGTCGGCGCCACCCCGAAGTGGCGTAACCTCCGCATGGCACTCGACCAGCTCCCCGCCGAGGCGAACGTCGTGCGCCTCGTCGCTACGGATGACTCCCTCGATGAGGAAGACTGGCTGGCCATCACGCCGCCGCGCGTACCCACCCTGGACACCCTCAATAATGTCATCGGCTCCGATACCCCGGGCCTTCTCGACTGGTCCACGGCCCTGCAGTTCCCCTGCCAGCGCACCTTCGACCACTACGCCGGCGTGACCGAGATCCCCGAGTACCGCATCCTTCCGGACGCGGCGGCGCAGACCTCGCTCACGGACTTCCAGTCCTTCTCTGGCGGCGGCGCCATGGCTACCGCGGAGGCCGTGAACTACGACTACGAGATCCCGGCCTACCTCAACCACGACTGGGCCCGCGACTGGGGCTCCATCAAGAAGTACGAGCTGCGCACCAACTCCGCCGGCGAGGCCCCCGACCTCGCCTCCATCGACCACGAGATCATCACACGCTCGGGTCTGTGGAAGGAATCTGAGATGAAGATTCGTCCGGAGGGCTCTGAAAAGTAGCCCTTCAATGCCGAAAGCCGCCGGACATCCGGCGGCTTTCGTTGTTTTCACTTCACCCGGGCGGCTACTGCCCCGGCCTACGGAAGTCTTCCTTGCGCCCCCGGTTATGCAGCGCGAGCCACTCCATAAAGCCCTTCGGGTCGTGCTGCTGGACGAGGAAGAACCAACCAAAGCGTGCGAATTCCTGCGGCAGGAGCTTGCGCATGCCACGCTGCCACAACAGGTAGCCGCGGTTGCGGTAGGTAAAGAAGCGCTTGAACTCGCCCTCTGGGTACTGCGTGTGCATCTTGCCGCCCAGAATCGGCTTGAACTCGTCCGAGCCGTCCGGGTGCAAGTACGCGCACGTGAGCGCCGTGCCAAACTCGAGTCCCGAGTTGACCAGGCGGCGGTGGTACTCGACCTCGTCGCCGCGAATGAAGAGGCGATAGTCCGGCACGCCGATGATCGTCATGGCCTCCGCCGAGATGAGCGCGCCATTAAACAGCGACGCGATCCCCGGCAGGAAGTCCCCCTCCAGCTCATCCATCCGGCGCCGCCACACGAGGCCCTGGCGCAGCGGGAACGCGAGGCGCTCCGGCTCGTTGATATTGCACACGGCCGGGGAGACCTCGTGCAAGGAGTTCGCCTCCGCCACGCGGTAGAGCTCCTCCAGCACGCCGAAGTCCGCCGGACGGCCATCGTCATCCGCGCACCAGATGGCATCCGCACCCAGCGCCAGCGCCTTCAAGAAGCCCAGCGCGAAGCCGCCCGCGCCGCCCAGGTTCGTCTTCGACCCGATGTATACCGCGCGTTCGCCCGCCATGGACTCCACGAGTTCACGCACCGCAGCCTCATTGCCATTGTCGACGACGATGACCCATTCCACCGGGTGAGTTTGCCCTACGACCTGCTCTAACGACGCGCGCAGCAGCTCCACGCGCTGGTGAGTGACGATGACAGCGGCAGTTGTTCCCGCCGCGGAAAGGGTCTTAACAGTCATGGCTTCCATTCTGCCACCAGCTTTTCGATGCCCCCTCTAGACACCCCGCGCCAGCCGACGTCGCGCTCATAACGTGAATGAGTCGTGCCGATTTTTCAATTTTTTGGCCAACTCATTCATATTTGGATGTGTGCCGGTGGTTAGAGCCCCGGGATGTCGATGATGCCCGCGGCATCCGCGCCCACCGCCGCGCCGCCGACCAGAAGTGTGGAGATAGCCGCAATCGTCACGCCGAGGATGATGTCGAGCGTCTGCCCAATCTTCCAGTCGTTCGCCACGTCCGACTTGATGGTCGACACGAGGAACTCGTCTGATGAGCCACGGTCAGCCGCATTCTTGAGATTCTCGATATCGGAGCTGCCGATCTCGCCCTTCTCCGCCTTGGAAGAGATAACGTCTGCAGCTACATCGATAGAAGACCCAAACCCGTCGCCGCCGAAAGCCTCCTTGGCTACGGCCTTGGTGATGGCGGCTCCTACCTCACCATCAGTGACCTCCGACGAGGTCTTGCCGTCGGCAGCTCCCGCGACGCCGGTGGACAGGGTCAGGGCGGTGGCCACAGCCAGAACACCCGCAGTGAAACGCTTCATGGTCGTCAATCCTTGAAAGAGAAGATAGTTGAAAAGAACAAAGACCTTGCTTGGCATGGTAACCAAGCAAGGCCTTGAATTCCGGAAATTAATCCTCGAAACTATCGAGAATTAGAACGGAAGGGAAACACCCGGGATAACACCGGCATTGACGGCAGCGGCGCCAGCAGCCAGGACAGCAGCGGCGATGCCGACGCCCCAGAGGATGTCAGCGGTGGTGCCTGCCGGGTAGTCGTTGTTGAGGTCATTCTTGTAGGAGGAACCGTAGAAATTCACGAATGCCTTTGCAGAGCCCTCGTTGTCTTTGTGGGCATCAGAGCTTGCGTCGGCAGAACCCTCGTGCGGGGCGGAGACGCCATTCTTGATGCCAGCACCGATAAGGGCACCAAGGTTTTCAGCAGTGTCGGTGTCAATCGGGGTAGCGGCGGAGGCAACACCGGTGGACAGGGACAGAGCGGTAGCGACGGCAACGGCGCCAGCAGCGAAACGCTTCATGGAGAATCTCCTTGTAAGAGGGAATGGAAAGATAGACATGCTCGTAGGGACACCTCCCTGCGGAACTGGTCTCAAGCTTAGACCATTCCTGTGTGTTCGTTAACTCTTTTCTCGGAGAAAGTATAATCCCAGGTGGATGAGGTATGAATTAACTTAATCCGGGGGTAAAAGATGGCCGTGGCACAAATGGCGAAAAGGCAAGGTCACGCTAAGTATGTTCACGCTGTTACCTGCAAAAAGAAGGCCCCGCAGACTTCCTTAAAACGGAGCTGCGGGGCGAAGAAGGGGTAAGCGGAAAGCTCTTAGTCCTTATCTTTTTCTTCATCTTCTTCTTCGTTAAAGCGCTTAAGGAGGTCGCGCACATAGTCGCCGGCGCCGGGGCCCTCGTAGGCTTCGACAACGTCGGCCACTTCGCCGACTTCCTTGATCTCGCCGTGATCGACCCACAGGGCGGTATTGCATAGCTGGGCGAGGAAGTCATTGGAGTGCGACGCGAAGACGAGGATGCCGGACTTCTTCACCATTTCCTGGAGCTTGACGCGGGCCTTGGCCATAAACGCGGCATCGACAGCACCAATGCCCTCGTCGAGCAGGAGGATTTCCGGCTCGATGGAGGTGACGACGCCGAGCGCTAGGCGCACGCGCATGCCGTTGGAGTAGGTGCGCAGCGGCATCGCCAGATAGTCGCCGAGCTCAGAGAACTCCGCGATCTCATCCATCTTGGACTTCATCTGCTTGATGGTCTGGCCCAGGAAGAGGCCGCGGATGATGATGTTGTCGTAGCCGGAGACCTCCGGGTCCATGCCCACGCCCAGGTCGAAGACCGGCGCGATGCGCCCGCGCACGTCCGCGGTGCCGCGGGTGGGCTCATAGATGCCGGAGAGCAGACGCAGCAGCGTGGACTTGCCGGCGCCATTATGGCCGACAAGCCCCACGCGGTCGCCCTCACGCAGGTGCAGGTTGATGTCCTTGAGGGCCTCGACCACGACGGTGTTGGAGGCATTCTTACCAATCGCGCCACCGGCGGTGGAGAGCATGGCTTTCTTCAGGGAGCGGGACTTCGCGTCAAAGATGGGGAAGTCGACGCAGGCGTTATACGTATCGATGGAAACCATGGTGAGAAGTCCTTATACCCAGTAGCTAACGCGGAAGCGCCATTGGCGCATGGCGAGGGCGGCGAGCAGCACGCCGCCGATGGTGCAGGCGATCACGATCCACCAGTGGTAGGCCGCGACAGGCTGGCCAATCATGGGGGCGCGGACGATCTCCATGTAGTGGTACAGCGGGTTAAGCTCCGCCAGACGCGCGCGCGAGGACACGGAGGCGTTGTCCTTCAGCGTCGAGGTCATCCACACAATCGGCGTGACGTAGAAGAGCAGCTGCGTGAGCGAGTCGAGCAAGGGCGCGACGTCGCGGAAGCGCGTGGCCACGATGCCGAAGAACATGGACACCCACACGCCATTGACCAGCAACAAGGCGAGAGCTGGAAGGAACAGCCAGAACTCCCAGCCCAGGTGGCGCGGGAAGATGGCGAGGAGGATGAGCCAAATAATGAGGTTGTGGCCCAAGAAGAGGGTCTGGCGCCACACGAGGCGGTAGACGTGGACCGAGAGCGGCGCGGGGAGCTGTTTAATAAGGCCCTCGTTGTCGATGAAGACGGTGGCGCCTTCCTTGATGGCGCCCGAGATGAAGTTCCACATGATAAGGCCCACGGTGACGTGGGGCAGGAACGTACTCAGCGGGATCTTGAACAGCAAGGAGTAGAGCAGGCCCAGCGCGGCGGCCATGACGCCGGTGGCGATGGTGATCCAGAAAGGTCCCAGGACGGAGCGGCGGTAGCGCTGCTTGATGTCTTGGACGCCGAGCTTGAACCAGAGCTCGCGTTGGCGCGCACCCTCAATGAGATCGGCGAAGGCTGCCTTGAAGGTCATCGACTGCGAAGGAGGAATCTCTCCTTGGTCGGTGACGGCAGTCATGCGGGCGATATCGGCGCGCAGTTGGTTATTGTCATGCACGTGGCATACCCTATCGTCTCCGAGGTCCCCAGTGGGAGTGGCCCGCCGTGAAAAGGCGATGAGCTGCAAGAAACACATTCTGGTGCGAACGGTATAGAGTGGGGAAGTTGTCAGCGCGGAAGGGAAGAGTTGCCATGGTTGCCTATGACGCGGCGAGTGTTCGTGGTTTATATACGGGACTCGCTGACGGCTGGACGTACCTCAACGCGCACGCCGCGCCGCAGATTGCGGAGAAGGTTGCCTCCGGCGTCGCCCGAGCCTTCCGCACCGCGAATGCCGTCTTGCCTGCAGATGCCCCCGTGGGCGCCCATTCCGCAGCCCCTGTCGCCGGCATGCTTGAGGGCGAGAAGCACCTTCAGGCCGCCCGCATGGCCGTCGCCGATCTCGTGGGCGCGCGTGCCGATGCCGTCGTGCTCGGCCCCTCCCTGCCCGTGCTCTACCAGTCGCTCGCCCGCGCCCTCGGCCCGCTCCTGCGCCGCCAGTCCTCGGTGGTGCTCTCCAAGCTTGACCCGCCGGCGCTCTACGCCGCCTTCGCCCACGGTCCGCATGGCTCGACCGTGCGCTGGGCCCAGCCGGATCTCGGCACCGGCGAGCTGCCCGCCTTCCAGTACGCGGAGCTTGTCGATGGCTCCACGCGCCTCGTGTCCCTTTCCGCCGCGCATGAGTTGCTTGGCACCGTGGCACCCGTCCATGACATCATCGAGACCGTCCGCTCCCGCTCCCGCGCCTGGACGCTTCTCGACGTCACCGCGCTCGCCCCGTACCGTCCCATCGACATGGATGACCTCGGCGCGGACATCCTTGCCATTGACCTGGCGCAGCTCGGTGGCCCGCAGATCGCCGCGCTCGTCTTCCGTGACACCGCGATGTTCCGCCGCCTCGACGCTCTCAGCCCCGGCCAGACAGCGCACACCGCCGCGAAGCTCGAGACCCCCGTCTCCGCGGGCCTCGCTGGCGGCGTCGGTCCGCTCGTCGACCATATGGCGACCCTCGCCGGCGGCGACCGTGGTTCCCGCCGCGTGCGCCTGCGCGGCTCGATGGAGTCCCTCGAGGCCTACCTCGACGATCTCCGCGCAGACCTCTATATCTATCTCGGCACGCTGAGCCAGGTCCACATCCTCGGCGCTACCGGCGAGGCCGCCGCCGAGGCTTCCGATGACCGCCTCCCGCGCCTATCCTTCGCCGTGCGCGGCGTGCCGGCCGAGACCGTCCACCGTCGTCTCTTCGACAACCGGCTTGTCACGACGCTCGCCCCGGCCACGCCCCTGCTGCGCGACATGGGCATCGACGAACTCGGCGGCGCCGTCACCGTAGCGCTCGGTCCGTTTAACACGCACAACGACATCGAGCAGCTCACCCGCGTCGTCGCCTCGCTGGCGTAAGTCTCCCCGGCCTAGTCGGCGTTCGTGAGCACCAGGGTGCCCGTGACCTCACCGGAGTCGAGGGCCTCGTGGGCGCGGGCGGCACGAGCAAGCGGGAACGTCGTGTGGAGTGCATGCTTGACGCGGCCATCCTCGAGCATGGGCCAGACGTTCTTCACCGTCTCGGCAACGATGGCGGCCTTGTCCGCGTGGTTGCGGCCACGCACCGTCGTGCCCTGAATGGTGAGCCGCTTGTTGAGGACGACGCCGAGGTTAATCTCGCCTTTCGTGCCGCCCTGCATACCGATGATGACCATGTGGCCGTCCACGGCGAGCGCCTTGAGGTTCTGCTTCAGGTACTTCGCGCCAATGATGTCGAGGACGACGTCGCACTGGTTCTTGAGCTCTTCAGCGAAGTCCTGCTCCTTGTAATTGATGAGGATATCCGCGCCGAGCTCGCGGCAGCGCTCGAGCTTTTCCGCCGAGCCTGCGGTAACAGCCACCGTCGCGCCGAGAGCCTTGGCGACCTGGATAGCGAAGGTGCCGATGCCGCCGCCACCGCCGTGGATGAGAATCGTCTGGCCTTCCTTGAGGCCTGCGGCCATGACGATATTCGACCATACAGTGCAGGCCACCTCGATGACGGCGGCGGTCTCTTCCAGCGTGAAGCCCTTGGGGATAGGCAGCAGCTGGCCTTCCGGCACGGCGACGAACTCGGCATAACCGCCGCCGGCGAGCAGCGCGCCGACTTCCTCGCCGACCTGGCGGTCGGTATCGCCTGCGTCAACGATGACGCCAGCGGCCTCGAGACCGATAATCTGCGACTCGCCCTTAGGCGGCGGGTACGCCCCGCGCGCCTGGAGGAGGTCCGCGCGGTTGACGCCGGCGGCCTTGACCTCGACGAGTACCTCCCCGGGCTTGAGCTCTGGCGTATCCACTTCGCCCAGTTCGAGTGAGCGGGGATCTTCTACGTCTTTCTGAATGATTGCGTGCATGCACCCCAAACTAGCGTTTTCTTCCCGCCGCGCGCCGGGCTTTCGGGGCGCTGACTTGGACTGGGGATTCTTTTAGACCGTGGGTACGTACACATTCACGCAGCTAGCGAGAAAGGAGTCAACGATGGTGACTCCGCACTTGGTGATGTGGGCGACCGCGGAGCCTGTCGTGTTCGATGCAGACGATGATGCCTCGTGTCTGCGCGTGTACCGCGAGACTGTGGGCGTCGCCTCTTACGAGGAGCTCACGCGCATCGTGAACAAAAGACATTCTGATACGCCTCTGGCCCAGGTCACTGGCGCCCGACTCGTGCGGGCCACGTGGGAGGACCGATTTTCGGAATTGCGAGGCGAGTGTGAATCGCGGCCCACGGTTTAGTAGGCTAAAGCAGTTACGTTCTGTGGTCGCTTGCGACTGCAGTTGTGACGAGGAGACGTGGCAGAGCGGCCGAATGCACTGGTCTTGAAAACCAGCGTGGGGAAACTCACCGAGGGTTCAAATCCCTCCGTCTCCGCCAATATCATTTCCCCTGGTGGCTATCCACCGGGGGTTTTGCTTTGTCTAGGCTGGTCAACGGCATAATCCATTTTGTCATTTGGGGACAGGTATAGCCACAAAATGACGTAATGAAGGGAAAGTTAAGGGAATTTTCTTCCCGTTCCGGCGACTTGGTGCCTTGGCCGAGAGGATAGGCAGCGGTCTGCAAAACCTTTGACACGGGTTCGAGTCCCGTAGGCACCTCCACTTTCCGCTGAGTCCAATAGGGCACGCGTCGCAGGCGGCTGGCAGTCCACCCTCAGGCACGCCGAGACCTCTGAGCTTCATTTCGCATCGAGCGACAGATCACACTCGATAATATCGTCATCGGGCGATATAATCGCCATATGGCTATGAAGCAACAGGACGGGGCAACCCTCGACGAGGTGGCGACGGCAGCATACGCCCACCTATTCCAAGCATTTGCAGAACCGACGAGGTTGGCGATCGTGCAGCACCTCGCCTCGGGTGAGCACCGGGTCCGCGATCTGGTCGAGCACATGGGCCTGGCCCAGTCTACGGTGAGCAAACATGTCGGCTTTCTCGTTGAGTGCGGCCTGGTGACGATGCGCCCGGAAGGGCGCTCCACCTGGTACTCGCTGACACAGCCCGAGCTCCTGCGTACCCTCATCGCCGCTGCTGAATGCCTCCTCGATGCCACCGGCACGCAGGCCCTGCACTGCACGCACCTGCGACTCCCACATATCCACCACGCGACAGATACGGAGAAGAAGTAGATATGGGGGCAGGACACAATCACGGCCCCGCCGCCAGCGAGAACGGGCACCCTGGAGATTTCCGCAAGAAACTCTGGATCGCATTCTCGATCACCGCGATGATCGTCGTTGCCCAGGCCATCGGCTCGGTCATCACCGGCAGCCTCGCACTGCTGACCGACACCGCCCATGCCATCACCGATGCCTTCGGCCTGCTGGTTGCACTGATTGCCGGGACGCTGATGCTCAAACCCGCTAACGCCAAGCGCACCTGGGGGTTCCGGCGTATCGAGGTGATCGCAGCCCTCGGGCAGTCGGCACTGCTGCTGGTGCTGGGCACGTACGCCGCCATCGAAGGCATCCGGCGACTGTTCGAGCCGCCGGAGGTGCCCGCAAGCGAACTGCTGATCTTCGGCATTATCGGCCTGGTCGCGAACACCATCGCCATCACCGTCCTCGCCTCCAGCCGCGGTTCGAACTTCAACATGCGTGCCGCGTTCCTCGAAGTCCTCAACGACGCCCTCGGCTCACTCGGAGTGATCATCGCGGCGATCGTGATCGCCACGACCGGGTTCACGCAGGCCGACGCCATCGCCGGACTGTTCATCGCCAGCCTGATCGTGCCTCGCGCGTTCAAGCTGATGCGTGAGACTATCGGCGTCCTCATGGAGTTCACTCCTAAGGGCCTCGACCTCGACAAAGTCCGCTCACACATCCTCGAACTCGACCACGTTCAGGATGTCCATGATCTGCACGCCTCCACTGTGGCGACCGGCTTACCGACCCTGACCGCCCACGTCGTCGTCGACGACGAGTGCTTTACCGACGGTCATGCCGCCCAGATGCTCCAAGAGATCAAAGACTGCGTTGCAGGACACTTCGAGGTCTCCGTTCATCACTCGACCTTCCAGATCGAGACCGAGCACATTGCCGAACATGAACCGGAAGTCAGCAAGCACTACTGAACGCAGCGCCCCCCGGGCTCGTACCGGGCGGGGGCGCCTAGTGCTGCCTAGTGTGTATGTGGGGATCGATATTCAGCGTCCTCGAGGCGTGGGGTACTCGTGGCGTTGTCCTCATCGATAATGAGGTCCCCACTGCCGTACCACGTGCGGGCGGTTACGACGAGCGGTGCTGCGGAGGTGGTCATCGCGGTATTCCTTTCGCGCGCTAGCGACGCTACCGGTAGATAACGGTGTTGGCCACTAAGAATTCTGTTCTAGCCAGGCGTTGATTCCGCCGCGCAGCGAGACGACGTTGGTGAAGCCGCGCTCGCGCAGGAGGGCCACGGCCTGGGCGGAGCGGATGCCGGAGGCGCAGTGGATGACCGCGTATTCGTCGGGGTCGAGGTCGGGGTTCTCGCCGTCGACGATGCGGTCGAGCAGGAAGTGCTCCGCGCCGGGGATGACGGAGTGCTCGCGTTCCTCGGCGGTGCGCACGTCGATCAGACGGGTGCCGAGGGGAACGGCGCGGACTTCGGGGGCATCGTCAGGCTGGGTGGGTACGGTGCCCGAGGTGACCAACGGGATGTACTCCCACGTGCCGGACAGGGCGTCGAAGTAGCCGAGCTTGCCCACGAGGGGCTCGCCGACGCCGGTGATGATTTTGAGGGCCTCGAGGGCCATGGCGGAGCCGACGATGCCCACGACGGGGCCGAGCACGCCCGCCTGCGAGCACGACGGCACGGAGCCGGGCGCGGGGGCCTCGGGGAAGACGTCTTCGTAGACGGGGCCGTGGCCAGACCAGAAGACGGACAGCTGCGCGTCGAAGCCCAGGATGGAGGCCCAGATATGGGGAATGCCCAGTTCGTGGGCGGCCCAGGAGGATAGGTAGCGCGCGTCGAAGTTGTCAGTGCCATCGAGGATGACATCCGCGCCACGCAGCTGTTCGAGCGCGGTAGCGGACTCGAGGCGGCCGAAGGTCTCGACTGTGACGGCGGGGTTGAGCGCGGCGATTTTTTCGGCCGCGGATGAGGTCTTCGGGCGTCCCACGTCCGGCGTGGCATGGATGACCTGGCGCTGCAGGTTGGACAGGGAGACCTCGTCATCGTCGAAGAGAAGGACGCGGCCTACGCCGGCGCCGGCGAGGTAAAGCAGCGCGGGGGAGCCGAGACCCCCGGCGCCGATGACCGCGACGGTGGCACGGGCAAGCTTGGCCTGGCCTTCCTCGCCCCAGAGGGCCTCCTGCCGGGCATAGCGGACGCTCATTCGAGACCTACCCAGTTGACGGAGCCGTCAGCGTGGCGTTGCTCTTTCCAGATGGGCACCTCGGCTTTGACGCGGTTGGCGCAGTCCTCGGCGGCATGGAACGCGTCAGCACGGTGCGCGGCGGCGGCGACAACCACAAAGGCTGAGTCCCCGACGCGCAAATCGCCCGTGCGGTGCGCGCACCACAGGCGGGCGTGGGGATGGGAGCTGATGACCTCAGCGGCGACGCGTTTGATTTCCGCGTCCGCGCTGGGGTGCGCAGTGTAGGTGAGCAGTTCGACGCCGCCGCGCCCGCCGTCATGGTTGCGCACGATGCCGTCGAAAGTGACGGTCGCGCCCATGGCAGGCGTTACGGTCGCGGCGACTGCCGCGGCCGTGTCGATGGTCTCGTTCGTCATAAAAGCGTCGATGACCAGGCCGGTGTGCTCTGCTACGTACTGTGGATCAGTGCTCATGCTTCCCTTCGAGCTGTTCAATGATGTGTCCCAGGATAGGCTCCAGCACCTTGACGCCGTCCTTGACCCCACCCGTCGAGCCGGGCAGTGCCATGGCGAAGGTCGTCCCGCGCGTGCCCGCGACGGTGCGCGAGAGTGGGGCGGTGGGCACGCTTGCCGATGCCGCGTAGAACGCGTGGGCAATTCCCGGCAAGGTTCGCTCGAGGTGGGCTTCGAGGGCCTCGACCGTCTGGTCATCGGGGCTGAGCCCCGTGCCACCCGAGGTGAGGATCACCGCGGGGTTCTCGGCGAAAGCCTGGTCGACAGCGGCGCGAATGTCTGCGTCGGGAACCACGGAGGCATCGGCGCACTCCAGGCCCTGCGCGCGCAGGAACTCGACGGCGATGGGGCCGGAGCGGTCCTCATACGTGCCCGCGGCGGCGCGGGTGGAGGCGACGATAACGATTCCGGTGCGTGCCATTAGATGGGGAAGACCTCAACTGGATCGCCGGCCTTGAGGTGCGCGCCAGCGGGGATGCGGATAAGGGCGGTGGCGGACATAGCCTGGGAAATGAGGTGGGAACCTGCACCCGGGAGAAGCTCGGCCTGGCCCATGCCCTCCGGCGAGTGGGAGAGCACACCGCGGCGGAACTGGTCGCGGGACTCGAGGCCGTCCACGTCCTGCATGATGCGCGAGATATACGGCGGGCGCGAGTGGCCGAGGACCGGACCGACGTAGAGACGGAAGCTCACAAGCGTGGAGACCGGGTTACCGGGCAGGCAGATGACCGGAACATCGCCCAAGTGGGCGAGGCCCTGCGGGCCGCCGGGCTGCTGAGCGACGTGGCCGAACCAGCCGTTGTCCTCGAAGACCTGGCGCACGACCTCGAATTTGCCGTGGGAGACGCCTCCGGAGGTGACGATGGCGTCCGGCTGGTAGAGACGCACGACGCCTTCCAGATCGGAGCGCAGGATGCCCGGGTCATCGTTGGTGCGTACGTAGGCGACGACCTCGATGCCGTACTCCTTGCACAGCGCGGCGATCATCGGGCCGTTGGAGTCCGGAATCTGGCCGGCAGCCAGGTTGGCGGTGCCGATCTCGGCGCCGCCGGTGACGACGACGATGCGGGCGGGGGCGTACACCTCGACCTCGGTGTAGCCCTGGCCAGCGAGCGCGGAGATAGCGGCCGGGAGCAGGCGCGTGCCGCCGGGGATGAGCAGCTTGCCTTCCTCGACGTCAGAGCCGGCCTTACGGATGTACTGGCCTTCCTTGACGGCCGGGATGGTGACGGTGCCGCCTTGTTCGACGAAGGTGGACGGCTCGCAGAATTCCACCGGCACGATGGCCTTGGTGCCCTCCGGCACCTTGGCGCCGGTCATGATCGGGGTGGCGATGCCCTCCTTGAGCGGTGTCGCAGCCGTGTCACCCGCGGCGACCGTGGCACCCACAGTGAGCGTGCCGCCAGCCGGGTCCGTGATGGCGTAGCCATCCATCTGGGAGTTATCGAAGCGCGGGGAGTTGTAGGTCGCGTTGATGGACTTGGCCAGGACCATGCCATCGGCCTCCAGCAGGGAACGCGTGACGACGTTCGGTGCGGTGACGACGGCGCGGACGGCGCTCAAGTGTTCTTCGTACGTGCGCATGGCAACTCCTTGTACAAGGGGGATCCGTGGGTGAAACCCCGGTGGGGACACATCTTCTACAAGTCTAGGCTTTTTCTCGCGTGTTCTCGGCTGGCATAGTGGGGTGCATGCTTGAGATTCATTACTTTGCCGCGGCCCGCGCCGCCGCCGGTACCGCCCAGGAGTCTGCGGAGCCCGCAGCCTCCCTGGGCGAGCTTCTCGATGCCCTCGCGGCCGCGCATACCGGCACCACCGAGGCGGGCATGACGCTTGCGCAGGTCCTCGAGCGGTGTACTTTCCTCATCGACGGCAAAAACGCCGAACGCGACGCCGTCCTCGACGGCGCCGCGCGCGTGGATATCCTCCCGCCCTTCGCCGGCGGCTAGCGCGCCCGCAGCGGGCTTGTGAAGAAATTCACCACGCCTGAGACGAGCCCGAGCACGATCGCGCCGAGGATGGCGGGCAGCCAGCCGTCGATGTCGAGGTGACCCAGCGAGGTATCGAGGGAGTTAAATGCCCACTCCGTGATGAGCAGCGCCGCGCCATTGATGACGAGCGCGAACAATCCGAGTGTGGCGCAGGTGAGGGGTGCGCCGAGGAACCGCAGCACCGGCGTGATGACGGCGTTGACGAGAACGAAGACGGCCGCGACGGCGAGGAACGTCGACGAGGAGCCCGCCTCATTGGTCGACCCGATGCCTGGCTCGCCCGGAGTGAGCGCGGGCGGCACGATGTCGATGCCGGGGACGAAAGAGACAACGACCCATAAGGCGAGGGCGACGGCGATGACGTTGAGTGCGAAGTTCCACAGGGCTTTCATGGGTGTGACACTACCGGCCGTCCCTGCGGACCGCCTGAGAAAACGCGCAGACTAGCCGCGGACGGCCTTCCACGCGGCGAGGAGCTGATCGGTCTCCTCCGGGGTCGTCACCGTGATGCGGATGCCTTCGGGGAAGGAACGCACGAGCACGCCCTGCTCGGCGAGCGCGGCGGCGAGTTCTGGGGTCTCGCCCGGCAGCCACACGAAGTTGGCCTCGGAGGGGTACGCGCCGGTGGCCTCGATGACGCGCTGGCGCTCGACGACGGCGGTATCGGTGCGCTGCTTCAGCTCATCCTGCGCGGCGAGGGAGGCGAGAGCGCCAGCCTGGGCCACGGAGTTCACGGAGAACGGGATCGCCACCTTGTTGAGGGCCTCGATCATCTCCGGCTGGCCGAAGGCGTAGCCGATGCGCAGGCCGGCCAGGCCGTAGGCCTTGGAGAAGGTGCGCAGACCCACGAGGTTGGGGTACTTCGCGATTTCCTCGGTGGCCAGCGGGGTGTCCTCGGCGCGCAGGTACTCGGTGTACGCCTCGTCGAGGGCGACGGTGATCTCGGCCGGGACCTTGGCCATGAACTCAGCGAACTCGGCGCGGGTCACGATGGAGCCGGACGGGTTATTCGGGTTGCAGATGAAGATCAGGCGTGTGCGGTCGGTGATCGCGGCGGCCATGGCCTCCAGATCCACGCCCTCGTCCTTGAGCGGGATGGCGACCGGGGTGGCGCCGTGGACCTGGGCGAAAATGGGGTAGGCCTCGAAGGAACGCCACGGAAAGACGACCTCGTCGCCGTCGGTGCAGGTGACCTGGACGAGCTGCTGGCACAGCGCGGAGGAGCCGGTGCCCACGGCAACCTGCTCGAAGGCGACGCCGAGGTGCTCGGCGAGGGCCTCGCGGATGGCAACGGCGCCCATGTCCGGGTAGCGGTTCGCGCCGGCGGCAGCTGCGGCCATGGCGTCGACGGCGGCGGGCAGCGGCGGCTGCGTGGCCTCGTTGGAGGAGAGCTTGAGGGCGTCTTCCTGGCGCTTGCCGGGGACGTAGGCGGGGAGGGAGGAAAGGTCAGGGCGAATCATTTCTATCACTCTAGTGGTTAGGTGCGGTTACGGCTTACGGGTTACGGGGTCCGCGCGGGCCGTAGTCGAATTCGGCGGTGAGCGGGCCGAAGGCCTTGAGGCCGGCGGGGGCATCGGCAGGCGGAAGGTGCAGCTCGAGGAACGCGCCGGCATCCGAGGACTCGATGGCGGCGAGCGCCTCCTCGAGTTCCTCGAAGGTCTGCGCGGAGTAGGACTTCATCGTCGTATCCGGCTTGAAGACCTGCGGCAGCGCGCCGTACGACCAGTTCTGGATGTCGTTGTACTCGTCCTCCATGCCCAGGATGTAGCGCTCGATGGTGTAGCCGCGGTTATTCATGAGTACGATGATGGGATTGAGTTCCTCGCGCAGGATGGTGGACAGCTCCTGGGCGGTGAGCTGGAAGGAACCGTCGCCGATGAAGAGGACGTGGCGGCGGCCCGGCTCAGCAAGCTGAGAGCCGAGCGTCGCGGGCAGGGTAAAGCCGATGGAGCCCCAGATGGGCGAGTTGATGTACTTGACGTTCGCGGGCAGCTGCTGGGCGCTCAGGCCGATATGCGAGGTGCCGGCCTCGGCGATGACCACGTCGTCCGCGCGGAGGAAACGTGCCATGCGCGGCCACAGCTCGGCCTGCGTGAGCGGACCGGTAGGCGCGGCGGCGCTCGTGGTCGGGGCGGGCTCGCGCGGGGTGGCGGGACGCTCGGGGGCGCGGTCGATGAGGGCATCGATAAGTTCGCGGGTGGTGAGCCCCACGAAGTACTCGCCGTCAACGCTGGCGTGCTGGTCACCGAGGTTAACCACGAGCGCGTGGTCAAGCTCGTGCGTGAACGAACCGGAGTTGACCTCGATGAAGCGCGGGTTCGTGGTCACCAGGAAGTCCGAGTGCTCGACGCGGTCCTTGACGCCGGGCGCCGAGGCCGCGCCGTTGTAGGTGCCGATGAAGAGCGGATGATTCTCGGGCAGGAGGGCCTTGCCGGAGGACATCTGGGCGAAAGGAATCTGTGCCTTCTCCGCCAGGCGCAGGAGGGGCTCGGTAAAACCGTGGCGGTCCGCGTCCTGGTCAATAAGGAGGAGTGGGTGCTCGGCGCGGGCGAGGACCTCGAGGATGCGTGCGGCCGCGGCCTCGAGGCGCTCGGGGTCGGAGGCGGGCAGGGAGGTGTCGAGCGGGGCATCGGGAGCCTCGATGGTGAGATGCGTGATGTCCGAGGGGAGCTGGATGTGGACGGGGCGCTTCTCACGCAGACAGGTGCGCAGCGCGCGATCGATTTCCTCAACGGCGTTCATGGGGGAGACGCGCACGGCGACCTCCGTGAACGGCGCGATGGCCTCGAGCATATTCGCGAAGTCGCCATCCGCGAGGGAGTGGTGGAGGTTCCAGCGGAACTCCGTGGCGTACTGCGGTGGGGCGCCGCCGATGGAGACGACCGGGATGTGCTCCGCGCGCGAGCCCGCAATGCCGTTGAGAGCGGAGAGCTCACCCACGCCGTACGTGGTAAGAAGCGCGCCGACGCCGCGCGAGCGAGCATAGCCATCCGCCGCATACGCCGCGTTGAGCTCGTTGCAGGCGCCCACGAAACGGATGCCTTCTGCGTCGCGCAGCTGTTCCAAAAAGCTCAGGTTAAAATCGCCAGGCACGCCGATGACTTCGGTAATGCCAATGTCTTTGAGACGGCGGAGGAGGAATTCGCCCACGGTTGTCTGCATGCAGTGCTCCTTTCGAGACGGTGAGTGCTGCCGTCTATTATGACGCGTTGACATAAAGGGGGCGGTCTTTTGTGTGCGCTCTTTTGTGTGCAGGGGCGGCCCTCAGGTAAAGTCTCCGTGTGATACTTTCGAGTATCTGGAGACGTGCCAGAGCGGCCGAATGGGGCTCCCTGCTAAGGAGTTGACTTACTTGCGTAGGTCCGGAGGTTCAAATCCTCTCGTCTCCGCAACTTGCATTTCCCCTGGTGAATGTTCACCGGGGGTTTTGCTTTGTCTGGGCTGGTCAACGGCATAATCCATTTTGTCATATAGTGACAGGTATAGCCACAAAATGACGCAATGAAGGGAAAGTTAAGGGAATTACCTTCCCGCCTTCCCTTGAATGGAGACACCACCATGACCACCACGAAAAAGAAGCGCCGTTCACCGCGCGACTTTGGCAAGGTAGCCAAAAAGGGTAAGCGGTTCTACGCCGATTACCTAGGCCCTGATGGTGCCCGTCATACGCCGGGACATTCCTTCCCTACGCGTATTGACGCTGATGGTTGGTTATCCGATGAACGCCGCCTTATCGACCTTGACACCTGGACACCACCCGCACAACGAAAGAAGGCCCAACAGACAGCCGCTGTTACCGTTGGTGAATGGTTAAACACCTTCCATGACGGTTTAACGCGCCGGGTTAATCCTCTAAAGCCGTCCACCATGCAGAACTACCGCCGCGTGGTGAAGGTGCGCATAACGGCCCCCTATGGCCGTGGCGCTAATGATCCTGATGTTACGTTCCTCAAAGACGTGAAGCTGGTAGAGCTTACAAAGGCCGATGTTCACCGATGGTGGGATGGTCTACGTCGCAACTACTCGGAGCAGGGCGCGAATGTGAGTATGCAAGCCTACAAACGCCTGAAGGCCGCGTGCGCTGAAGCCGTTGAACGTGAGCTAATCCCCACTAACCCCGTATCTGTTCGTGGCGCTAGCCATGTTCCGATCCCCAAAGAGAAGTACCTGCCTACGGACAAAGAGATAACCGACATCCTGGACGCTATCCCGGCGCGATACAGGGTGCTTACGTCGCTGATATTGCACCACGGGTTGCGCATTGGTGAAGCCTTGGCCTTGGAGACACGCCACGTCACGGTAACCCTGCGTGAAGGCGCGTCTATGCCCTCCGTGACTGTCACCGTGGAACAGAACGCCCAACGCATAACAGACGATGGTCATAACTACATGATGGTTCAGACACCAAAGACAAAGGCCGGGTTTAGGACTATCCCCATCATGGCTACTGATGTTCCCTACTTCCTTGACCACTTGGAGAAGTACGTAAGCGATAATGACACCGTATTGCGCTTTGATATGCACGGTAAACGTGGCAACTTCCCGGCGCGCCTGTTAACCACAACGTCAACGGGCAACATGCTTTTGGACACGTCTTACAGATCTGCCCTTCAACGCGCGGTAGCAAAGGCCGGGGCTAATCCTGCAATTCACCCGCACGCGGGCCGTCGTTGGTTGATTACCCGCTTGGCAGAACAGGGTGCCCACCTCAAAGAGATTGGGCAGTTGTTAGGGCAGGACGATTACGACACGATTATGGACGCGTATATGAGTGTTCGAGCGGAACGCACAACGTCTTTGATGGAGAAGGTAGCTAACACGTTGGAGGGTGACAATGAGTAATTGGTCATGGCGTGATAGTGAGCTGGAGAAGGCTGTACGCCGGGGCAAAGGCACGTTGCCAGTCGTCTTTATCGTGGATAACAAGGGTCGTAAGTTGGGGCGGTTCATGGTTAATAATCCTTCCCCACAGAACGCCTATCAACGGTTTAGCATGCTATCTATGGTGTCTAAGTCTGGGAATATTACCGGGGCGACGGAGCTAACAGACGAAGGTAAACAGGCACTTGAACAGTGGCATAAAGACAACCCTAGGGGCGGGCATGTTCCCAATTGGATTGTTGACACCGCAATGACGGTTTACACCTTCCCACAGTTCAGCGCCACCAAAGAAGAACTACATGAAGTCTTTGTGAAGCTAGTGTGTGCCGGGATACATGAGATTGAAGTCAACCGATTACGCCGCATTCTCAGAAAGTAACTATTGCAACCCATCGTTGAATGGTTTAAGATCCATTGTGTGCTGCCTAGTGAGTGCAACCCGTTCGACCGAAGCTAGGCCAGACACCCTACGGGAGGTGCAGTAGCAAACACGGGGGATGGTAGAGACTCCACTACCCGATACAGTCAACCGACTGTTCGTAGTTCACGGGCCAATTGTGGCCCTATCTACGCATGCCCAATTATGGGCGTGATTGGGAGTAACCAATATGTCTACCGCAACCATTACCGCGCCGTCCAAGGCCTACGTGTCCTTGAATGAAGCCGCCGATTATGTGGGGGTAAGCCCACGAACGATCCGACGATGGATCGCACAACAACACCTTCCCGCTTACAGGCCGTCACCGCGTGCCCTACGCCTGAAACTATCGGATATTGATTCCTTCATGGAGTCCACCGCGACGAACCGTTGGGCAGGTGAGACCCGTGCAAAGTAAGTCCGTACTCACGATGGAGAAGTGGATCGAACTTGAGACCAAGCTGTTTGACAACAATGACCACTTGAAGCGCATGCACACTTACGCACGACAGAACTTTGTTCAACCCGTGCCCTTCCTGGTCTCTAGCCTTATCAAAATACTTGCCTGTGTGCCCCCTGGAACGCCGATAAGCGCCGGGGCGGGTAACACTGTCCCCAACATGTTCTTAGCCCTTTACGCCAAGCCTGGTAGCGGCAAAGACAGGGCCATGAATTTAGTCGAGGAAGGCATTAGGGCAACCTGGAATGGGCAACCTTGGGAACCGCTGTACTACGCGCCGGGATCGGGTGAAGGAATTATGACAGCCTTCCTATCTGAAGGTAGTCCAATAGATCGTGGCGTGATATTTCAGGACTCGGAGATCGGATTCCTTGAAACGCTTATGGGGCGGCAAGGTGCCACTACTCGCCAAATGCTAATGAAAGTATTTTCAGGTAATCGGCTTGGAACAACGAACCGTGGAGCCGTTGACGAAGTCCCCCCAAACAGTTACGTCGGGTGCCTGATGGTAGGTGTTCAACCGGATAAAGCCCAAGTTCTAGTGGACTCACAGGTTGACGATGGTCTTGCACATAGATTCCTATGGACTGAAGTCCTTGACCCCACTCGCCCTGACGAATTTGACGATGGAGCACAACCTGTTGAGCTGGACGACATTGTGATTCCAAAAGATATTCAAACGAAGGGCTTTACCTTCCCGCAACGAGCTATCAACGAAACGCGGGCAATCATGAACGAGCAATTGAAGTATGGAGGTAGTGAAGATGGACGCGGCCACCGTAATCTCATGCGCATTAGGATCGCGGCAGGTTTCGCCCTGTTGGACTCGCGAACGAATGTAAAGGTTAACGATTGGGAGCGCGCCGGGGCACTGTTGGACTACTCGGATACAGTGCGCGCCGGGGTTGTCCAACACTTTAATAACATGACAGCTCAACGGGCTATGGAGTACGCACAATGGGAAGAAGATAGGGCTGACGCACGTGACGTGACCCGGCGTAAACGGCTATACCGCAACTTCATTAACTACCTGTGGGGAAGTGACGACAGCTGGGAAGGCGACGAACTGCAAACGCTCTCGGAGTACCGCACGAACTCCGTGCGTCATGACCAACGAAAGATGTTTGACTCCATGATTGACGAACTGGCAGAACAGGACGTAATACGTCTATCCATCGTCAACGGGAAGAAGTATCCACAAAGGGGAATTAACTTCCCTGATAGTCCCCCGGCATAGTTCCCGGCGTACCGCAGTGTCCAACCCGTCCAACCCGTACAAGTGCAGGTGGGCGGGTATTTTCGTGCGTCCAACCGCCGTCCAACCTGTACAACCCGCAATTGTCCAACTTGGACACGGAAAACAGCCCCTAACCTTGGCTTGGACACTTGGACAACTTGGACACCCTGTTACTGCAAAGTCTGCCCGGGCGGGATTGCAAAATTCGGAATTTCCAAAAAATTCAAACCATGAATCGGAACCATCCCCTGCGCCGGGTTGCACTGTCACCACTTCCCGGCGCGCCACCATGCCCTACCCGTCGCACCTTCCCACTGAAGGCGGCGGGCATTTCCATGAGACCACCCCCTGCCCCCGATCCCCTGCCCTGGTACTTTTGCGCACGAACCCATAGGGCAACCCGCTGTCTGTACGGGATCCTAGTTTCTGATAGTGAAGGCATTGGCTGTCATGGGTGGTACAGATAGGCCAGAAAAGCGCTGAAGCCGTCTAAAGCGTTGAAGGGGGTAAGGGTATGCCCTACGTCCCTCCATCGCCTTAAACGGCCATATATCGCGCCGGGTTTAGGCCCTATCGGTGCTCTTTGCCTTGATTCCTGCCAAGTAGCCAATCAACACCGCGTCACGAATGAAGTTGCCGTTGGGCAGGTCACAGATCGTGTCACCGTCCAAGCTGTCTAACGTGACGATGGTAGCCGCGCCCAACTCCTCCATCATGGCGTTGACGGTCTCGGAGTTGAGCGCGGGGAACGCCGCCGCGTCGCTAACTAGAATGATGGGCGATGAAACTTCCCGGCGCGCCGTGGTGTTCGTCATGGTGATAATCCTTCCGGTTGGGGTGAAAGTGGGGGTATGAAGGGAAAGTTAAGGGAATTACCTTCCCTAACTATCCTCGGAAACATGCCATGACCTGCCTAAACACGGTTTTAGTTGCGTAATCCTCTCGTCTCCGCCACTCAACCCCCGGTTCTCGCCGGGGGTTATCGCATGTGTGGGCCAAGGCGCCACGCGCGTCGAGGAAACTGCGTCACATAACTAGGCGGCGGGAACGCGCTGGGGTTAGGATCGGCTGGTGAAAATCTCGTGGCTTGGACCCGCGCGGCTCACCGCGGTCGGGTTTATGGCTCTCATCTTGACGGGCACGCTGTTGCTCATGTTGCCCATCTCGGCGCATGTGCCGCACTGGACGCCGTTTCTTCCGGCATTTTTTACGGCGACCTCGGCGGTGTCGCTCACCGGGCTCATCGTTGAGGACACCGGTTCGTACTGGACACATTTCGGCCAGTGCGTCATCCTGGCGCTCATCCAGCTGGGCGGTTTGGGCATCATGTCGCTCGCGTCGCTGTCGGGCATGCTGCTTACCGGGCGGGTGAGCCTCAAGGCGCGTGCCGCGGGCGCGGCGGAGGGACGCCCCATCGTCGAAGGCGGCATTCGGCGCACGCTCACGTTTACCTTTCTCTTCACTTTCGCGGCGGAGGCGGCCGTGGCGCTCGTCGTGGGTGTGCGCGGCATGGTGCACTACGGCTGGACCGGGCCGCAGGCGGTGTGGGAAGGCACGTTTCACGCGGTCTCCGCATTCAATAACGCGGGTTTTTCCACGTACTCGGATAATCTCGTGGGTTTTGCCGCGGACCCGTGGATTCTGCTGCCGCTGGCGGCGGCGATCATCGGCGGCGGTCTCGGCTATCCGGTTCACGCGGAGTTCCTGCGCCGCGTCCGCGCGCGGCTTACGGTGCGCGCACGCGTCCACCATGCATCGGTGACCGCGCGCATGACCTTGTGGGCATCTGCGGTGCTGGTCGTGGGGGGGACGGCGTTCATGTGGGCATCGGAAAGCCGGGGCGTCCTGGCGGGGATGCCGGCGGGGCAGCGGCTGCTCAATGCTTTCTTCATGGCGGTCTCGCCGCGCACGGCGGGCTTCAATGCGATTGATTATGGCCAGGCGCACCCGGTGACGCTCATGGGGACGGATGTCCTTATGTACATCGGCGGCGGCTCGGCGGGTACGGCCGGCGGCATCAAGGTCACGACGGCGTGTGTGCTCCTTGCGGCGATGGTGGCGGAATTTCGCGGCCGTGATGACGTCGCCATCGGACACCGGCGCATCCCCACTGCGGCGGTGCGCCAAGCGCTGGTGCTGGCATTCTTCGGAATCGCCGTCATTGCGGTGGGCGTGGGCCTGTTGCGCGCCTTCGACCCGCAGTTCACCGCGGACCAGGTCATGCTGGAGGTGACCTCCGCGTTTGCGACGGTGGGCTTGTCCACCGGCATTACCGCGTCGCTGAGTGCGCCGTCCCAAATTATCCTGTGTTTCATTATGTATCTGGGCCGCGTCGGCCCCACCACACTCATCGCGGCGCTCGCCGCGCGCGCGGTCACGCAGCGCTTTAGCTACCCCGAGGAAAGGCCCTTCATTGGTTAATATTTTTGGTTCCCGGAAGACCATCGACATCGCACCCGTCGTGGTCGTGGGCCTCGGCCGCTTCGGCCACGCGTTGGCCCGCGAGCTCATGGACCATGGCGTGGAGGTGCTCGGCATCGACGCTTCGGACAAGTTGGTGCGCGAGATGGCGCCCGAGCTCACGCAGACCGTCCAGGCAGATACTTCCGATGCCGCCGTGCTCACGCAGCTCGGCATCGACGAGGTCGAGCGGGCCGTTGTCGCCATCGGCTCGGACGTGGAGGCCTCTATCTTGACGGCCTCGAATTTGGTGGAGCTGGGCGTGCGCGACGTGTGGGCGAAGGCAGACTCGGAGGCGCACGCGCGCATCCTGCTCAAAATCGGTGTCCATCACGTCATCCGCCCAGAACGCGATACCGGTCGGCGCATCGCGCACCTCCTGTCCGGCCGCTTCGAGGATTTTGCGGAGATCGCGCAGGACTACGGCGTGACCAAGCTCGTGCCGCCCGCGTGCGTGCAGGGCACGCCGCTCGACCTGGCCAAGGTGCTGCGCGAGTACAAGGTGCAGCTGGTCTCCGTGCGCACGCTGGGGCGGTGGCTGCCGCTTACTGATGGCCGCGAGCTCACGGCGAACGACCTCATCGTGGCGGCGGGCTCGCCGGCGGCGTTGGAGAAGTTCACGGAAGGATAAGCTGCGGCGCCGGCTACAACTCGACCGGCCAGTGGTGGGGATACCGCTTCCTGTGCGCCCTGCGGTCGATCGATGGCCTGCGGGGCGCACGCCTGTCTGCCGCGTTAGACTGCGGGGCATGAGCAACCCTGACAAGCGTTTCCCGCGCGCCGTCTACGGGCGTGGCGAGGAGCCGGACCCGCGCTTTAGCCTGGCCAATGAACGGACGTTCCTCGCGTGGACGCGCACGGCGCTCGCGTTCATTGCTGGCGGCGTGGCGTTGCGCGCCTTCGAGCTCGACTTGCCGGACCGCGTGACCGGCGCGGTGAGCGTCGTCATGCTCATCGCGGCGCTCGTGCTGCCGGTAGCCGCGTGGTTGCACTGGGCGCGTTGCGAGCGTGCCATGCGTGAGGGAACACCGCTGCCGGGCAGCTTCGCGCTACCGGTGTTGATCCTCGCCGTCCTCGTCATCGCGGGCATCCTGCTGTACGGAGAAACCCGTGCCTAGCGCGCTCTTTGATGCTGGCCTGCAACCGGAGCGCACCCGCCTGTCGTGGCAGCGCACGGCGCTCGCGGCGGTCGGCGCGCTGCTGCTTACGCTGCGCGCGGCGGGGTTCGCGGTCTCGTGGGCGCTCGTCCTCGTCGCCATTGCCGCGGGCGGCCTGTATCTCGCTGCGCGGGCGCGCGCCGGTGCCGTGGACCGCCGACTCGCGGCGGGTGAGGGTCTGCCGGGGGCGGGAACCTTGGCGGGGCTCGCGGGGTTGACGGTGGGGTTGGCACTGCTTGGCCTGGTCTCGCTGTAAGCGGGCACAATGGGGCGCATGTACACGATTGCTGTTATCGCCGGTGATGGAATCGGCACCGAAGTTATGCCCGAAGGCCTGCGCGTCCTGCGCGCGGCGGCTGAAAAATTCGACCTGGAGATCGAGTTCACCGAGTTCGATTGGTCCTCGGCGGAGTACTACCAGCGCACCGGAAAGATGTTGCCGGACGATTGGAAGGCGCAGCTGGGTGGTTGTGACGCCATCTACTTCGGTGCCGTAGGCTGGCCGGATGTCGTCCCTGATCATGTGAGCCTCTGGGGTTCGCTCCTCCAGTTCCGCCGCGAGTTCGATCAGTACATCAATCTGCGTCCGGTGAAGCTACTCGCCGGCGTGCCCTCGCCGCTCGCAGGCCGTGAGCCCGGCGATATCGATTTCTGGGTCGTGCGCGAGAACACCGAAGGCGAATACTCCTCCGTGGGCGGCACGATGTTCCCGGACACGGATCGCGAGACCGTCATCCAGGAAACTGTCATGACCCGCACTGGCGTCGACCGCGTCTTGAAATACGCCTTCGATCTCGCGCAGCGTCGCGACGCCAAGCATCTCACGTCCGCGACGAAATCGAATGGCATTGCCATCACCATGCCGTATTGGGATTCCCGCGTTGAAGCCATGGCGGAGAATTACCCGGAAATAAGCGTGGATAAATATCACATCGACATCCTCACGGCCCAGTTCGTCATGCACCCGGACCGCTTCGACGTGGTGGTCGCCTCCAACCTCTTCGGTGACATTTTGTCCGATCTCGGCCCGGCCTGCACCGGCACCATTGGCATCGCGCCGTCAGGCAATATCAATCCCACGGGCGAGTTCCCCTCCCTCTTCGAGCCCGTCCACGGATCGGCCCCAGACATCGCTGGCCAGGGGATTGCCAATCCCATCGGCCAGATTTGGGCCGGCGCGATGATGCTCGATCACCTCGGCGAGCGCGAGGCTGCCGATGCCGTCATCGCGGCCTTCGAGTCCGTCCTCGCCGAGGGCCAGGGTTTGACGCCCGATATGGGGGCTCTTCCGGTTTTAGAGTGCATTGATTT
>NZ_KV796415.1:0-37848 GCF_001809185.1 Corynebacterium sp. HMSC072G08 | reverse complement strand
CGCGAATTCGGACCCGACGTGCCCTGCAACTAGCGCCAAGACGCGAAAGACCCGCTCCCTACGAGGGGAAGCGGGTGACTCGGCGTGCCGTGACGGCGTGGTGATTAGGAAATTACTTCTCCCAGCCGATGTCTTCCTTCGGGATGACTGCAAAGCCAAGGGCGCCGATGTTGGCAAGTCCCTTCTTCACACCCTGCATGTCAGCACCGTTGGCGTAGGGCATGAGACCAAAGTGGCCGAAGGCTTCCTTCTCCAGCTCATTGGCGCGCTTGGTCTGCTCTTCGGCGGTCGGCAGCTTCTGCAGCTCTTCGATCTTCTTGTCCAGCTCGGCCGAACCCGTGCCAGACTTGTTGAGCTCGGAGTCAGAGGCGTAGGTCTGGTTGAAGTATGCGGGACCGAAAGGATCCGAGGAACGGAAACCGCTTGCGATGATGTCGAAGTCCTTCTCACTCATAATCTTGGAGAAGTCAGAGGAAGGACGCTCTTCGACCTGCATGTCGACGCCCACGTCACGCAGCATCTTCTGAAGGGCTGCGGCGGTGGACTTGACCATCTCGGAGTCGCCGGTCGAGACGTAGCGGATGGACAACGGCTGGCCGTCCTTCTCCATGATGCCCTCGGAGTTAGCGGTGTAGCCAGCTTCCTCGAAGAGCGACTTAGCCTTGTCCTTGTCGAAGCTGACGACCTCGCTGAAGTTGTCCTGGTACCCCTCCTGGGTGCCGAACATCACCAGGGAACCCGGCAGCTCTTCGGTGTAGCCCAGACCGTTAAAGCGCACAGCGGCAAGCTGTGTGCGGTCAATACCGGTCATAATGCCCTCGCGGACCTTCTCGTCCTTGAGAGCCGGAGCTTCCGAGTTGAGCGTGAGGAGGTAGTTAGCCGGAAGCATCGCGGCACGAATATCGATGGCGTCGCCCATGCCCTTGGCAATGGTCATGTTGTTCTTGGTGCCGACAGAAGCGGCGTCGATCTCACCGGCCTGGAAGGCGTTGATGGTCGCTTGAGACTCCATCTGACGGTAGGTGACCTTCTCCAGCTTGGGGGCATCACCCCACCACTTCTCGTTCGGGACGAAGGTGACGGTGCCACCGTTGAAGTCAGCGTTTTCGACCTTGAACGGACCCGCGCCGTATTCAGGGTGAAGCTTGTTGAGGTACGCCTCGTTGTACAGCTCAGTGGTGTTGATAGCTGGGTGCAGGAGCTGGTTGAAGAGGCCCTGCCACCATGGGTAGACGCCGTCGAAGGTGACAACGGCTTCCTTGTCGTTGGCGCCAGCTTCGACCGACGTGATGCGCTCGTAGCCGTCAGTCGAGTTGACCTGGTTGCCCTCCTGCTCACCGTTGTTCATCTTCCAGGTGTTTTCGAAGGCCTTCCAGTCGATGGGGGTGTCATCGTTGTACTTTGCCTCATCGCGGATGGTGAACGTGACGACGGTGTTGCCGTCCTTTTCTTCGTCCTTGACCTCGGAGATGTAGTCCGGGTTTGCGGTGTAGTTGCCCTCGCCGTCGAAGAGTGCGATTTGCGGGTTGTACCAGCTCCATACGGAACGCGTGTCCGAGGTCATGTTGGCGTGGAACACGTTTTGCTGCTCGGTGATTTCGCCGATCGGTAGCGTGAGCGTACCGCCGTCCTTGAGCTCGTCGCGCGACTTCTCGTTGTAGTCGCCGGACGGCTTGACTTCGACCTGAGCCTCGCCGGAGCCAGACGCAGAGTCGGAGGAGCCACCGCAGGCAGAAAGCGCAAGGGCAAGGGTGGCCATGGTCGCGACGCTGGCAATGCGCAGACGCGACGGACGTAACGAAGACATAAGAGTTCTCCTTTATGGATGAGACAAAGTGGGGCTATGCAGTTATAAGCGTGGAAAGTTTGTGTCCGACCTGCACGGTGGCAGGCCGGAGTCGTGCTACTTCTTGGCGAGCGCAGCGCGTTCGGCCTGACGTGCACGCGCGACTGCAGGATCCGGGATCGGAATGGCCGCCAGTAGCTTGCGCGTGTACTCATGCTGCGGGTGGTCAAAGATCTCGTCGGTGTCGCCGTGCTCGACGAACTGGCCCTTGTACATCACCGCAACGCGATCGGAGAGGTGGCGGACCACCGAGAGATCGTGGGCGACGAAGAGGTAGGACAGGCCCAGCTTGCGCTTGAGCTCTTCGAGCAGGTTGATCACGCCGGCCTGGATGGACACGTCGAGTGCGGAGACCGGCTCGTCGAGGACGATGACGGACGGGTTCGTCGCGAGTGCACGGGCCAGGCCGATGCGCTGGCGCTGGCCGCCGGAGAAGTGCCCCGGGAAGCGGTCGAGCTGCGAGGCGTCGAGGCCCACGAGCTTCATGAGCTCCGCGACGCGGGCGTCGACGTCGCCCGCGTAGCCCAGCGACTCGAGGGGCTCGGCGATGACCTCGCGAACCGTGAGGCGCGGATTAAGCGAGCTCATCGGGTCCTGGAAGACGATCTGCATGTCCTTGCGGGCCTCACGGCGCTCGGCGCGCGACATGGAGTTCGCGTCCTTGCCGTTGAGGATGACCACGCCGTCCTTCGGGTCGAGGTCCATGATCTCGAGCAGGGTCGTGGTCTTGCCGCAGCCGGACTCGCCGACGATGGCCATGCACTCGCCTTCGCGGATATCGAAGGTAAGCCCATCGACGGCCTTGACGGTGCCCACGCGCCGCTTGACGAGCGCGCCCTTCATGAGCGGGAATTCCTTGCGCAGGTCCTTGACCTCGAGTGTGGTCTTGCGGTCTTCGCGCGGGATGCCCTCGAACGAGTCGGGGGAAAGCGGCGGGACCTTGAACATGCGCTCGCCGTTAATCATGCCGTCGTGGATTTCGGCGCTGCGGACGCAGGCCGTGAGGTGCGCGGGGGCATCGGCAAGCGGGGTCAGCGGGGGCTCGCCCTTGAGGCAGGCGTCGATGGCCACGGGGCAGCGCTGCGCGAATTGGCAGCGGTCGTGGAGGTCGACGAGGATGGGCGGGTTGCCCTCGATGGGCGTGAGCGGCTCGTTGGAGCTCACGTCCGGGCGCGGCGTGGAGCCGAGCAGACCCACCGTGTACGGCATGCGCGGGTGGTTGAAGATGGTGTCTACATCGCCGCGCTCGACGGGGCGGCCGGCGTACATGACCATGACGTCGTCCGCGGTCTCCGCGACGACGCCCATGTCGTGGGTAATCATGATGGTCGCTGCACCGGTCTCGCGCTGGGCGACCTTGATGACGTCGAGGATCTGAGCCTGGATGGTCACGTCGAGCGCCGTGGTGGGCTCGTCCGCGATGAGCACACGCGGGTTATTCGCAATCGCGATGGCAATGACCACGCGCTGGCGCATACCGCCGGAGAACTCGTGCGGGAAGGACTTGAGACGCAGCTTGGGGTCCGGGATGCCCACGAGCTCGAGGAGTGCCTCGGCCTGCTTGAGCGCGTTGGACTTGGAGACGTTCTGGTGCGCCTGGATGGCCTCGACGATCTGCGTGCCGATGTCGAAGACCGGCGTGAGCGCGGAGAGCGGATCCTGGAAGATCATGCCGATGCCCTGGCCGCGGATCTCGGACATTTGCTTGTCCGTGAGTCCCAGCAGCTCGCGACCGTCGAACTTTACGGAGCCGGTGATCTTCGCGTAGTCCGGCAGCAGGCCCATGATGGACATGGAGGTCACGGACTTACCGGAGCCGGACTCGCCCACGATGCCGAGCGTGCGGCCGGGGTAGAGGTCGAAGTCGACGCCGCGGACGGCGGAGACGGAGCCTGCCTCGGACGGGAAGGAGACGTGGAGGTCCTTGACGGAGAGGACGGGTTGTTCGTTGGGGTGTGTCATGCCTTGCCACCAGACTTGGAGTTCGGGTCGAGAGCGTCGCGCAGACCGTCGCCGATAAAGGCCATGGAGACGGTGAGCAGCGTCAGGGTGATTGCAGGAACGTAGAACTGCCACGGGGCAGACTGCACGCTGGCGGTGCCGCCTTGGAGCAACGTACCGAGGGAGACATCGGGAAGCTTGACGCCCAAGCCCAGGAAGGACAGGGCGGTCTCGGAGCCGACGGTGCCGACGACGCCGAAGACGAACTGGATGATAAGCAGCGAGCCGATGTTGGGAATGACGTGGCGGATGACCGTCTTGAAACGGGAAACGCCCATGTAGTCCGCGGCGCGGACGTAATCCTGTTCACGCACCGTGAGCGCCAGCGACCAGATGACGCGGGCCTGATACATCCAACCGAACGCGATGAGCACGACGATGAGCAGGCGCCAGTCGCCGCCCGAGTCGGAGACCACGAGGGCGATGAGGAGGAAGGTCGGGATGGACAGGAGGAAGTGGATGACGGCGAGGACGGCCTTTTCCACCTTGCCGCCCCACAGTGCTGCACCGGCGCCCACGAGCGCGGAGATGACGAGCGTGAAGAGCGAGACGAGGATGGCGATGGTAAGCGAGCGGCCGAGGCCGTGGACCACCTGCGCGTAGAGGTCGTTGCCGGCGTCCGTCGTGCCGAGCCAGTGCTCGGGGCTCGGCGGCGTGGACAAGTTGAGGAAGTCCGGGTCACGGTAGTCCCACTGGGCGAAGAACCCGCCGAAGACGGCTACGAGAATGAGGAAGACGAGGATAGCCAGGCCCACGACCGCCATCTTGTTGCGGAAGTAGCGGCGGACGTAGAGCTTCCAGCGGGCGGTGCCCTTGGCGACGCCGTCAGCGCCCGGCTCGGACTTGAGCTCCGCGATGAGCGTGGACTGCGCCTCGGCTGTGTTGAGTCGCTGGCCGGCGTGGAGCTCGGACTGCGCAGAGAGCTCGCTCATGGGCTCGTGTTCGGGCGTGTGGGGGTTGAGGTTGGGGTTGTTCCCCTTCGGAGTATTCGCAGACATTTAGCTCACCCGGACTCGTGGATCGAGGGCGACAACAACGAGGTCAGCGAGGACTGCGGAGACGGCCGTCATGGCAGCGCCGAACGCGGCCACACCAACGGCACCGTTGATGTCGTTCTTAGAGATGGTTTCGAGGAAGTACTGGCCCATGCCGTTCCAGCCGAAGATGCGCTCCGTCATGACCGCGCCGGTGAAGATACCAGGGACGGAGAACGCGACGGAGGTCGCGACCGGAATGATGGAGGTGCGCAGGGCGTGCTTGCGGATGGCCTGCTGGCGCGTGAGGCCCTTCGCGCGGGCGGTGCGCACGTAGTCCGCGTTTAAGTTATCGAGCAGGAGCGTGCGCTGCGTCATGTGGTAGCCCGCGTAACTGATGAAGACAAGCGAGATGGTAGGCAGGATGAGGTGCTGCAGGGCGTCGAGCAGCTTGTTAGCAAAGCCCTCCACGCCGAGGGAGCTGGCGCCCACAACGTAGAAGATGCGGGAACCGGTGGCCTCATTGATCCACAAGGCGATGGCGACGACCACGATGGACGCGACGACGACGTGCGTGTTCATCGCGACGATGGAAATGCCTTGCCATACGCGGTCGCCCCACTTGTATTGGTGCGAAGCGGTATAGACGCCCACGGCCACGCCGATGACGATGGAGAGGATGGTGGACAGCAGGAGCAGCTGGGCCGAGACCCAGATGCGGTAGCTGATCTGGTCGTTGACGAAGTCGCCCACGGGGGAGCGCCCCCAGTCCCAGTGCAGGAGGATGCTGGTGAGCCACGTCCACCAACGCTCAAGGAGAGGCGTTTCGGGGCTCAAGTTGTAGGGCTCGAGCATCGCGTTGATCTGATCGTTGGACAGAGGCGGACGGCGTCCGATGTAATTCGAGCGTGGGTCGAGGAACGTCGCCGCCAAGAAGTAGGCGATGTTCGTCGCCAGGAAGATCATGAGCAGCCAGCCCAGGGTCTTCCTAATGAGGTATTTGAACATGGTGTCTCCGAGAAGATCCGGCTGCATGTCCGGCCGGATTGAGAGTAATGGTCGCAACCGCGTCTTCCTTGGGGAGGGAAAACGCGCTTGGGAATAATTTATCGCCCTGTTAGTTGTGGCACAAAAGGGGTGATGGGGTGACGGTAATCCCCAATAGTCCGACAGATTTATGTGAGAGAGCATAACGCTGTGACCTGCGGTTTCCACTCCTTCGTCGGGTGAATATTAATAATATGATCCAGATTGCAATTCATGCGGGGGTGGAAATCGGGCCTAGTGTGCATAAAACTGCTGTCGTTTCATACATTTTTGGAGCTAATTATTCGTTTCCGCCTGGCCGCATGCGGGGCAGCCGTGGAGCTGGGGTGAGAGTGTGACGCGTCGCGTGGGGCTAGTGTGGGCCCGGAAAACACGGCCCGGAAAACACGAGGGGCGGCCGTGCGCGGCGGGTTACTCGGTGAGGCCGAGGTTTTCTCCGGTGCCGATTTCGATGTGGAGGCCCGGCACGGACTCGATGAGGTTCTTTGTGTAGGCCTCCTTCGGGTGATCGAAGAGATCGTCCACGCGGCCGTGCTCGACAAGGCGGCCTTTCTCCATCACGACCACATCGTCTGCCGTTTGGCGCACTACAGACCCGTGCGACGAATAGAGTGGGACACTATGCAGGACCCCACCCGTATCGCCCCCACCCTCGAAGCACTGCGCCGTGCGTGGGAAGGCGAGCCTGATCTCAGCCTCCCCACGCTCTTCGCGATGCTCGCCAACGAGGGGCTTGGATGGGGCGCCTCGGACGCGGATCTCGTCGCCGCTCTTGAGACTCGCGCCGCGGTGCGCCCCGGCTTCCTACCCGCGGAGGGTACGTATCTCATCCGTTGCGACCGCGCGCTCGTTACCGTCGACGGCCGCACCGCTATCGTCCGGGGCCAGTCCCAACCGGTGGTCTGGGAGTATTCCCGCGCCCGTCCCACCGGTCCCGGCCGGCCCCTCGTGCTTGCCGATGCCGCCGGCACCGAGCACCGCCTCGGGGTCGTCGAATCCATCTCCCGCGTGGACCCCGCAGCACTCGCGCGCGCCGGGCGCCCGCTGGCAGGCCTCAAGCGCCGCAGCCTGGGCGAGCGTGTCTATGTCCTGCGCATCGCCGAACCCGAGTCGACGATTCTGCTTGACCACGGCCTTCATGTCTTCACGCCCGCCCGCCGGACGCTCGCCCGCGAGGATCTCTCCTGGCAGCGGATCGTCACCGGTGCCGTGGGCGAGACGCTCACGGTCGAGCTGCCCGGGGCTCGCATGCGCGACTTCGGCACGGTGACGCAGATTCTCATCGCCGCGGCAGAAGTCGGCTAGAGCCACGGCAGGAAAGCAATGTCTCAATAGCAATGACCGCAGGTCGCCGATTCGTGTGGAGAATCGGCGACCTGCGGATAGTGCCAACGGGACATGGCCTTCGTCCCCGCCGGGCGTTTAGGCCGTGATGCGTGAGTAGTGGAGCTTATAGACCGTCTCCAGCTCGGAGTCGGGGAAGGCTGCTCGAAAGTCGCGCTCGGTTTGCTCGGCGAGGGCGACGAGATCCGCGAAGGGAGTCTCGGGCTTGGCCTGGATGGCAAAGGTCGCTTGCTGGTGGCCGCGGTCCCAGGCGACGCGGCGCTCGACCTTTTCCACACCCTCAGCGTTTTCCATGGAGGAGGCGATGCCGCCGATGATGGGGTTCATCTGCAGCGCGATGGAGCCGTCGTCATTGGAGGCCTCCGAGGACACCTTGTTGATGCGGTGCACCTTGAACGTTGCGACGATGATCCAGAAAGCGAGAATGGTGCAGAGGATGGCCGCCGCGCCGAGGGCCCACGGCCACCACGCGTGGGTGGGAAGTGCGGCCCAGATGCCGTGGTCGACCCAGCGGGTGAGCTCGACAATGGGCCCGACGTCGAAGTGCAGCAGGATGGGCCACACGCCCAGCGCGATGAGGAGCAGGCCAAGGATGATGAAGAGCGTGCGCAGAATTCCGGCGAGGCGTTTAGACATTGGTGTCGACCTCCTCGATGCGCTCGACGGTGACGGAAAGCGGCGCGGGGTGGGCGAGCGACGCGAGTTCCTCGTTGACGACTTCACGCACGCGGGTCGCGAGGTTCTCGTCCTCGATGTCGCCGTTGATGATGAGGTGGATGCCCTTCTTTCCGGCGGTCGTGCGCGCGGCACCCACGCCAGGAACCTTGCGCGCAGTTGCGGAGCACCGGCGGGCGATGTCGACCTGGCGCGTCCAACCAGAGACCGTGTCGCTCGCGAGTTCCACGTGGGTGTGACGGCGCGGACGGAGCGCAGCGTAGAGCACGAGCAGGCCGACTACGATGCCGGCGGCGCCGCCCCACAGCATCCAAGGCGCGATGGCTGCGGAGCCCTGGGCGTCGGCGCTCATGACGTCGATGAAGGGCTGCGTCCACGAGTCGACGGTGGCGTGCGTCGACACGCGCCACGCCTCACGGCCGAAGACCGCGGCGAGAGCGAGGAGCGCCAGGCTGAGCAGCAGCGCCCACCAACGCACGATGGGCTCGCCCTTGGGTTCTTGGCCGCGGGATGTGACGGCGGCGTCGGTGCTCATGGCTGCTCCTTTCCGAACAGTGGGATGATCTCGATGGCGCGCAGCGGCTCGGGGTCTGGGGCCTGGACATGACGGTGGCGCGCGAAGGACTCAATCGTCAGCGGGCGCAGCGGCTGCGGCGTGGGTGCGCTGGGCGACCATGGAGTGACGGGTGCCGGGGCAGCGACGCGGGCGAGCGGCTGCTCGGGCGGAATCTCGGGAGAACGCAGCGGCAGCGGTGCCGGGGTGGAGACCGCGCGGAGCGGCGCAGACGCGGCGGAGTGCGCGGCGACCTCGACCGGGAGCGGCACGAAGTCCGGTGTCGCTTCGGGCGAGCGCACGGCAGGTGCTGTGGGAGTGTCCGGCGAGACGATATGCACCGTGTTCGTCGTGGTGGTCGGGCGCAGTGGACGCGGCTCGGGTATCGCGGGCGAGACGATGCGCGAAGGCGCGGCCTCGGGATGCCACGGTTGCTTCGTCACGTGCGCGGCGACGTTTTCTGCGGTGACGCGCTCGCCCGGGATGGTGTGCCCGACGATGACGTTGACGCGAGTGGGCTGGAAGCCACTCATGGCGACGACTTCCTCTGCGATGGCGGAGCGTACGCGCGCGGCAATGTCGGTGACAGGCGAGGGCCATACGGTGGCGATGGCGACGTCGATGGCCACGGTCCACGTGTCCGGGTCCATCTGGATGGCCATGCGCGGAAAGTTCTGTCCGCCGATCTTCTTCCACGTGCCCGAGACCTTGGCGGTGCCGGGAACGCGCGCGATAGCGGCCGACACGATATATTCCATCGTGCGCAGGCCGAGCCGGTTGGAGCCGTGATGGTGGGCCGTGTCCATGATGGCGGGTGCCGAGACGGCGTCATCAGCATTGATGCCTCCGGGAGCAGCGGCGGCCGCCGCGTTGAGTCCCGGTGTGATGGTCTCCGGCGTGACATTCGTCCACGCGCCGGGGGAGGGCGAGGCATGCGTCATTATCCGCGACCCTTGCCAATCATCTGGTTCCACAGATCCAGCACGTTGAGCTTGCCATCGAAGTGGGCGCCGGCGAGCCCGCCCACGACGGCCAGCACGACGGAGAGGAGCAGAAGCTGCCACCCGCCGAAGTAGGCCAGGAACGCGAGCGCGATGCCTGCCACGATGCCCAGCGTGGTGTAGTTCTTCATCGGAGGCCTTTCTTTACTGTGTTTTCTATCGTGTCGTGTGCTTATCGGGCGCGGCAACGTCGGCGATGACGACGTCGAGGCGCGTGAGTTCCGGAACGGCGCGGCGAGCCGCAGCCTGGACGGCGGGGCCAAGCTCCGTGAGCGGTGGGCCGTCGAAGGCGGCGACCACGTGCGTCTCGATCTGTGTGTCGTCCTTCGGACTCAGGAACCGCAGGCCCGGAATACGCTCGCCCGGAAAGAGCAGCGCCACCTCTCCGTAGCGCCCCGGCGCCAAATCTGCGACGCCGGGCACCGCGCGCAGCGCGGTGACCAGGTCGCGTGCCTGCTCGAGGGATAAAAGGAAGCGTTCCGCCATGCGGGCTTAGGCTTGGGGCTCGACGGCGGTGGAGGGGGCATCGGCAGGCTCGGCCTCCTTGGGCAGGCGCACGTCGTGGACGGTGACGTCCACGCGATTGACCTCCAGGCCCGTCATGCGCTCGATGGCGGTCATGATATTGCGACGGATGGCCTCCGCGAGCTCGTGGATGGCGACGCCGTACTCCGCGATGATGGCGACGGCGACGGTGGCCGCGCCGTTCGCGACCTCGACGTCGACGCCCTGGCGGACGTCCTCAGTGCCGCCGAAGGACTCGCGAATGGAGCCCATCATGCGGGCGCCGCCGCCACCGAGGGCTGCCACGCCGGAGACCTCGCGGGCGGCGATACCGGCGATCTTGGAGACGACCGTGGTCTCGATGGTCGTGGTGCCGAACTCGGTCTCGAGATTCTTATTGACGTGCTGCTCGGTGGTGGCGGGCTCGGTGCTCTGCGTGGCTTCCGGCGTGGTGTTCTCGGCCATGGTGTGGTGCCCTTTCTTAACGTGCGAATGCTTTATATATAAGGATAGGCCCGGGGCCGCCGGGCGCGTGGTATCTACCGTAGTGCGAAACGCGCTTTCCGTGGGGGCGGTCGCGCGACGTTGCCGCAGGTTGATGCTTAAACGTGATTTTCGGCACTTTGCTGGCAGAGGTTTGTCTTATGTGGCGCGACGTGCTTAAATACAGGGGTTGCTTTAACAGGGCAATGCAAGCCAGGCGCGAGCGAGCTCGCGCGTTAGGTTGGGCATTGACGCTGGTAGGGCGAACATGACGCCTTTGCAGTTGTAGCGGGATTTCCTTCGGAATCAACGGCAGCGAGAAGGTCTGTTTATCGGGTAAGGCCCGCGACTTAAGTAGTGGCACACCCCGAGAGGCAGAACCAGAGAAGGGGCATGGCAAATAAACAGCGGCAGTATACGAATGGATTTAAGCGTTTCACGCCCCAATCCCTTCCTATGTGATTGACATTCGGGTCTTGTACCCCGTCATAAGCACTGCGACTGGTTATTGAGCCGGCTCGCATCTTGTGGTCATCATGGATTTAAATCAACCACTGGCGTTGAGCCTGGACCTTGTCTGGACAACGTTATAGAGAAATCGAGAAGCAATTTCCCACCGCTTCACGCCCCGGATACGCCGGGAATGTGAATGTGGGGAAGCGAGGAAGAGGATAAGCGTGGCGGGACAAAAAATCCGCATTCGGCTGAAGGCCTACGACCACGAGGCAATTGACGCTTCTGCAAAGAAGATTGTCGAGACCGTCACCCGTACGGGTGCTCGTGTTGTCGGCCCGGTGCCGCTCCCCACCGAAAAGAACGTATACGCCGTTATTCGTTCTCCGCACAAGTACAAGGACTCTCGCGAGCACTTCGAGATGCGCACTCACAAGCGCCTCATCGACATTCTCGACCCGACTCCGAAGACCGTTGATGCCCTTATGCGCATCGACCTTCCGGCAAGCGTCGACGTCAACATTCAGTAGCGTTCGACTAGAGAACTAATTGGTGGAGAACTAACAATGAGTGAAAACGAGATCAAGGGCATTCTGGGCACGAAGCTCGGCATGACCCAGGTCTTCGACGAGGACAACCGCGTTGTGCCGGTCACCGTCGTCGAGGCTGGGCCGTGCGTCGTTACCCAGATTCGTACCGTTGAAACCGATGGCTACAACGCCATCCAGATCGCCTTTGGCGAAATCGCCCCGCGCAAGGTCAACAAGCCGGGCACGGGCCACTTCAAGAAGGCTGGCGTGACCCCGCGCCGCCACGTCGCCGAGATCCGCATGGACGACACCTCTGCATACGAGGTCGGCCAGGAAGTTAAGGCTGACATCTTCGAGGGCATCACCTTCGTCGACGTCACCGGCACGACCAAGGGTCACGGCTACGCCGGCGCCATGAAGCGCCACGGCTTTGCCGGCCAGGGCGCTGCCCACGGTAACCAGGCTGCTCACCGTCGCGTTGGCGGTATCGGCGCCTGCGCTACCCCGGCACGTGTCTTCAAGGGCACCCGCATGGCAGGCCGCATGGGCCGTGACCGCGTCACGACCCAGAACCTGAAGATTCAGAAGATCGATGCCGAGTCCAACCTGCTGCTCATCAAGGGTGCTATCCCGGGTGCGCGCGGCGGCCTCGTCACCGTTAAGACCGCAGTGAAGGGCGGTGCACACGCATGAGCAACCTCAAGCTAGACGTCCTGACCGCTGACGGTAAGACCAACGGCTCCGTTGATCTGCCGGCCGAGATCTTTGACACCGAGGCATCCATCGCTTTGATGCACCAGGTTGTCAACGCTCAGCTTGCAGCAGCACGCCAGGGCACCCACAAGGCCAAGACCCGCGGCGAGGTCCGCGGTGGTGGCCGTAAGCCGTTCCGCCAGAAGGGCACCGGCCGCGCACGCCAGGGCTCGATCCGCGCACCGCACTACACCGGTGGCGGCATCTCCCACGGCCCGGTTCCGCGCGACTACGCCCAGCGCACCCCGAAGCGCATGATCAAGCAGGCCCTCTTCGGTGCCCTGTCTGACCGTGCACGCAACGAGCGCATCCACGTCGTCGAAGAGCTCGTTCCGGGCCAGACGCCCTCGACCAAGTCTGCTAAGGCTTTCATCGAGCGCATCTCCTCGAACAAGAACGTGCTACTGGTCCTCGGCCGTGAAGACGTGACCGCTCGCCGCAGCGCCAACAACCTGCCCAACGTCCACATCCTGGACGCTGGCCAGCTCAACACCTACGACGTCCTCAACTCGGACGACGTGGTGTTCTCCGTTGAGGCTCTGCACACCTTCGTCACCCGCGCAACTGGCGCTGACAAGAAAGCAGAGGAGGAGAACTAATGGCTAAGATCGCTAACCCGCGCGACATCATCCTCGCACCGGTCGTCTCCGAGAAGTCCTACGGTCTGATGGAGCAGAACACTTACACGTTCTTCGTCAACCCGGACTCCAACAAGACCCAGATCAAGGATGCCATCGAGCAGATCTTCGGCGTTGAGGTCGACTCCGTGAACACCGCAAACCGTGCCGGCAAGCGCAAGCGCACCCGCACCGGTTTCGGCCAGCGTAAGTCCACCAAGCGCGCCTACGTGACTCTGCGTGAAGGCAGCGACGCTATCGACATCTTTGGCGCTCAAGCGTAAGAGAAGGTCGAGGTAAAGGAAAAACTATGGCTATTCGTAAGTACAAGCCGACAACCCCGGGTCGCCGCCAGAGCTCCGTCTCCCAGTTCGAGGAGATCACTCGCTCGACCCCGGAGAAGTCCCTGCTGCGTCCCCTGTCTAAGACCGGTGGCCGCAACAACTACGGTCGCATCACCACCCGCCACATCGGCGGTGGCCACAAGCGCCGTTACCGTCTGATCGACTTCCGTCGTTCGGACAAGGACGGTATCCCGGCCAAGGTCGCTCACATCGAGTACGACCCGAACCGTACCGCCAACATTGCACTGCTGCACTACCGTGACGGTGAGAAGCGCTACATCATCGCCCCCAAGGGCCTGACGCAGGGCACCATCGTCGAGTCGGGCGCTAACGCAGATATCAAGGTGGGCAACAACCTGCCGCTGCGCAACATCCCGACTGGTACCACGATCCACGCAGTCGAGCTCAAGCCGGGCGCTGGCGCTAAGCTGGCCCGCTCTGCTGGTGCTTCCATCCAGCTGCTGGGTAAGGAAGGCAAGTACGCCATCCTGCGTATGCCGTCTTCTGAAATCCGCCGCGTCGACATCCGTTGCCGCGCCACCGTGGGTGAGGTCGGCAACGCTGACCAGATGAACATCCGCTGGGGCAAGGCTGGCCGTATGCGCTGGAAGGGCGTTCGCCCGACCGTCCGTGGTGTCGTTATGAACCCGGTCGACCACCCGCACGGTGGTGGTGAGGGTAAGACCTCCGGTGGTCGCCACCCGGTGTCCCCGTGGGGTCACAAGGAGGGTCGCACCCGCAACCCGAACCGTTACTCGAACAACATGATCGTGCGCCGTCGTCGCCCGAACAAGAAGCGCTAAGAGGAGGTAAACAATGCCACGCAGCCTTAAGAAGGGCCCGTTCGTCGATGAGCACCTCCTCAACAAGGTGGATGCTCAGAACGAGGCCGGCACCAAGCAGGTCATCAAGACCTGGTCTCGCCGCTCGACCATTCTCCCCGATTTCATTGGCCACACTTTCGCCGTCCACGACGGTCGCAAGCACGTGCCGGTGTTCATCGAGGACTCCATGGTCGGTCACAAGCTCGGTGAGTTCGCACCAACCAAGACCTTTAAGGGTCACGTCAAGGCCGACACGAAGGGACGTCGATAAGCGATGAGTGACACCATCACCTCCGCATCCGCAACGGCCCGCTACGTCCGCGTCACCCCGATGAAGGCACGCCGCGTCATCGATCTGGTTCGCGGTAAGTCAGTAGCAGAGGCACTTGCCATCCTGAAGTACGCTCCGCAGGACGCCGCTAAGCCGGTGGCCAAGGTTGTCGCTTCCGCGGCCGCCAACGCTGAGAACAACTTCGGTCTGGATCCGCGCACGCTCGTTATCTCCGAGGCTTACGCCAACGAGGGCCCGACCATGCGTCGTTTCCAGCCCCGCGCACAGGGTCGCGCGTTCATGATCCGCAAGCGCACCAGCCACATCACCGTGGTTGTCGAAAGCCAGAAGGAAGGTGCCAAGTAATGGGCCAGAAAATCCATCCTCACGGCCTCCGTCTGGGTATCTCCACCGAGTGGAAGACCCACTGGTTCGCCGACAAGGACTACGCCAACTACGTGGCTGAGGACATCAAGATCCGTCAGTACCTCGAGAAGGGCCTCGACCGCGCCGGCATCGCCGACGTCGTCATCGAGCGCACCCGCGACCGCGTTCGCGTCGACATTCATACCGCCCGCCCGGGCATCGTGATTGGCCGCCGTGGCGCTGAGGCCGACCGCATCCGCCGCGAGCTCGAGAAGCTCACCGGCAAGATGGTTGCCCTCAACATTCTCGAGGTCAAGCAGGTCGACGCCAACGCGACCCTCGTTGCTCAGTCCATCGCTGAGCAGCTGGTCAACCGCGTTGCTTTCCGTCGTGCCATGCGTAAGGCCATCCAGTCCGCTATGCGCCAGCCGCAGGTCAAGGGCATCAAGGTGCTCCTGTCCGGTCGTCTGGGCGGCGCCGAGATGTCCCGCAACGAGCGCTACCACGAGGGTCGCGTTCCGCTGCACACCCTGCGCGCAGAGATCGATTACGGCACCGCAGAGGCTCACACCACGTTCGGCCGCATTGGCGTCAAGGTGTGGATCTACAAGGGTGACGTCATCGGCGGCGTCAAGGAGTCCGATTTGAACGCTCCGGCTGCTGGCCGTGGCCGCGGCGACCGCAACGGTCGCCCGCGCCGTGGTGGCCAGCGCCGTCAGCGCGCACAGCAGAAGCAGGAGGGCTAATCCATGCTGATTCCTAAGCGCGTTAAGTACCGCCGCCAGCACCGCCCGACTCGTACGGGTGTGTCCAAGGGCGGTAACCGCATCGCTTTCGGTGACTACGCCATCCAGGCTCTCGAGCCGGCATACATCACCAACCGTCAGATTGAGGCCGCACGTATTGCCATCAACCGCCACGTCAAGCGTGGTGGCAAGGTGTGGATCAACATTTTCCCGGACCGTCCGTTGACCCAGAAGCCGCTCGGCGTGCGTATGGGTTCCGGTAAGGGCCCGGTTGAGAAGTGGGTCGCCAACGTTAAGCCGGGCCGCGTCCTCTTCGAGATGTCCTACCCGACCGAGGAAGTTGCTATCGAGGCTCTGCGCCGTGCGGCTCAGAAGCTTCCCTGCAAGGTCCGCATCATCAAGAAGGAGGACCAGTTCTAATGGCAACCGGTACCCCCGCGCACGAGTTCCGTGAGCTCGACAATGCTGAGCTGGAGACCCGCCTCAAGGACGCGAAGGAAGAGCTGTTCAACCTTCGTTTCCAGAAGGCCACTGGCCAGCTGACCAACAACCAGCGCATCGGCACTGTTAAGCGCGACATCGCCCGCATCTACACCGTTCTTCGCGAGCGCGAGCTGGGCCTGTCCGTTGTTCCGGGAGCTGAGGCTTAAATCATGAGTGAGGCAAACGTGAACGAGAAGAAGGAGCGCGGTGCGCGCAAGACCCGCACCGGCATCGTGGTTTCCGACAAGATGAACAAGACCATTGTCGTCGAGCTCGAAGACCGCAAGCAGCACGCCTTGTACGGCAAGATCATGCGTTCTAACAAGAAGGTTAAGGCGCATGACGAGAACGAGACCGCCGGCATCGGCGACCGCGTTCTCATCGCCGAGACTGCGCCTATCTCCAAAGATAAGCACTACCGTCTCGTCGAGATCGTGGAGAAGGCTAAGTAAACTAGCCCCACGGTAAACGCCCCAGCACCCCTGGTGTTGGGGCGTTTCGCTATAGTGGGCCCCATGTCCCGCACCCTATTGCTCCCCGTGATCCTCACCGCTGCGGCGCTCACGGCCTGCTCCGCGGGCTCCTCAGAGCCCACCACCGTGACGGTGACCCAAAGCCCCCAGCTTTCCGATGCCCCCTCCGCGGCCCCGCAGGCTCCCTCCAGCATCGCGCAGCCTACTGCTGACCAACCGCTGCCTGACACCCCACCCACCGAGGCCCCCTCCTGTGCGCCGGTCACGGGGGAGCAGGCTGTGGCGGAGAATATCGGCACGTTGGAGAAGTACAACGGCTGGGAGTGGGATGCCGAGTACGCCTACACGGACGACTTCGATCCGTGCCTGGCACTGTCCTGCATCGTGGTCCCTATCGTGGGCGGCACTTCTTCTTCGCCGTACCACGTCATGCTCTTCCACAAGGGCGAGTACCTCGGCACCGCGACGCAGGAGCCACGCGGGTTCGCGCCCAGGATCACGCAGACGAGCGATGACTCCATCTCCGTGGGCTACGTCTACGTCCGCGAAGGCGATTCAAATGCCGCGCCCAGCGGGCTTAACGAAGTGCAGTTCACGTGGGACGAGGCTGAGCAGCGCGTCGTCATGACGGGCTCGCCGGACTAAAACGCGAAAGGCCGCCACCCCGAGGGGTGGCGGCCTGTTCTCGTTGTGTCCTAGGCGAACTTACGGCGTGCGACGAAGGCAGCCGCGCCGAAGACAGAGAACACGAGCAGCGCGAAGAGGGCGCGTGCTGCGGTGTTGGAGCCGGTCTCAGCGTTCATGCCGCGCTCGCCGGACGGGACCTGGCCCTGGGTGTCTGGGGTCGGGGTGACGGGCTGGCCAGACTGCTCCTGGATCTCCTTGATGTGGCCCTTCTTCAGGTCCTTGGAGATACGGATTTCTTCCTCGGTCGGGGTAGAGTCCTTGCGGGACTTGTCCTGGACGTAGGTGGAGCCGTCCTGGTTGAGATACCAGGTGATGCCGCCGATGACGAGCAGCGGCGGGAGGACCTTGCTCGCGATCTCGCCGGCGTCGAAGTTGCCGCCAGAGCGCTCGGACTTCTTCTCGACGACCGGGACGCCCGGGACCTCGTAGCCCTTCTCGCGGTAGCAGTTCTGATCTTCCTCGATGAGCTTCTTGATCTCGCCGGAGCGGGTGAGCTCCACGTTGTTGAGCGGCATCTCGGAGGCGGCGCGCTCGGCGGTGTCGACCCATTCGCCGGAGCCGTGCAGGTAGACAACCTTGTTGCCCGTGAGCACGTAGGACTGTGCCTTGTCGGAGGTCTCAGCCTTCGGCGGCGTCGGCGCGCACTCGAGCTTGGTCGGAACGACCGGGGTGGCCGGGGTCTGGCCCAGGACCTGCGGGGTGACGGTGGGCTGCATGTCTGCGGCCGACGGCATGTCAGACGCAAGGGCAGTAGGGGTGGCTGCGAAGGCGATGACGCCGGACATGGCGACAGCAGCCAGGGAAGTGCCGAGACGCTTCATGTTTACTCCTGTGAAAAAGAAGGGACTGTGGAAGAAAAAGACTGTAGTCAAAGCTGCCGTTCCTTATGTCACAACAGCAACATGGGAAACACTAACCTCAGAAATAAGCAACTGTGTGCATTGCTTTCGGCGTGTCGCGGCAGGAAAAAATCCCCGCGCGTGGCGGGGATGGTCGGGTCGGCGTTCCTCCTGTGCATGGCAGTGCGCGGCGGCGTCGCGCGGATTTCCTGGGAGTTTTCGCCCGTGCGGGTGATTCGGTGCGGCTTAGGCTGACGCGGGGGCTGCGGGCCCGGCGCCGTTCGAAGCGTCTGCACCGTCAATGACGCCCTCGTAGGACCAACCGACGACGGCGTTCTTCACCGACGCCTCGAGGAGATTCGCCGGCTGGATGCAGCTGATGGTGAGCAGCCGGCCCGGCATGGGCCCGGTGCCCCACACGTCCGGGTCATCCGCGAGGCCCGCTTTGACCGGGTCGTGGAAGTCCGTGGCGGAGTACATGAGCCACTTCTCGCCGGAGGCTGCGGTACGCACGTAGAGCTTGTCGCCCTCGTGGACCTTGTGCTCGTTACGGGTGCCGTCGTAGAGATTATTAAACACGGCGGGCACACCCGCGGCGGTGTGACCGGCGATGACCACGATGTCCGGCGCGTCCGTCCCCGGCAGCGAGTACGGCCGGTCCGCGGCGGTGTAGGTGCAGGCCTTGTCGAGCGATGCTGGGTCGAGCGCGTTGTCCTTCGTGCGGCACGCGCCCTCGTCGAATTGCGCGCGGACGTTGATGGCGGGGATATACATCTCCACTGCGGCGGCCTGCTCGATGGTTGGCGCCTCCACGGTCGTCGTGGGGGCTTCGCTCAGTGCTGCAGGGGCTTCCGGTTCCTGATGCCGCAGCGCGAAGAACGTGAGCGCGAGCAGCACGATGAGGACGAGTCCTAAGACGAGGGCGACGCTCGGAATACGCGGACCGGCTGCCGGCGCGGGGTGCGGGCTGAGTCGGGGCGGGCGCGTCGCGCTGGTTTCGAGGCGCGGTGTGGTGCGCGGGGGCGCGGTGCGGCGGGGCTGACGGCGCGGAGTAGGGGCGGGGGCATCGGCAGCGCGGGCGGGACGCCCTACGCTATAGGTTCCTGGCCGCGGGGTGATGCGTGTGGGGTCGGCGCTGGGGCGGGGGAGGCGGTAGGTGTCGCGACGGGTGCCGCGGCCGTCACCGGGCCTGCGGTGGGGGTCGGTGGGGTACGGCATGGGAGACTCCGGGGGACGGGCGCGAAGCGCGAGACGAGTGGGTTTATTTTACGCCCGCGCGCTGCCCGTGGGACGTCTAACGCGCGGCGGCGATCTTCTGCTGTACCTCCGCGCGCGTGGGCGGGTTGGCACCGCGGCGCGAGACAGTCACGGAGGCTGCGCCCGCGGCAAACGTCAGGATGTCGCGCCACTCAGCGACTGTGAGTTCCTGAAGGTCCGGGGCGCGCAGCTCGCGACGGGTGATCTCGGCCAGGAGCGTGCCCATGATGGTATCGCCCGCGCCGATGGTGTCCGCCACATTCGTGCGTACGGGCGGGACGTGGACCTCGGCGCGCGAGGTCTTCACTGCAAGGCCGTCGCCGCCCAGCGTCGTGACGACGACGGGCACGTGCTTGAGCGCGTCCTCGCCGAGGAAGTTCACCTCGTCGTCGCTGAGCTTGAGCAGCGTGACGAACGGGAAGAGGCTCTTCAAGAATGCGCGGTGTTCGTCCGTGGCGTAGAAAGGGCGGATATTCGGGTCGAGCGCGACCATGGTGCCGCGGCGCGAGAACTGCTTGAGCAGCTCCGCGTAGCGCGAGGCGCCCGGCTCCAGTGCGAGCGAGACGGTGCCGAAGCACGCGATATCCGCCGGAGCATAGACTGGCTCGACGAGGCGGTCCGCGGTGCCCTCGATGTAGAAGGTGTAGGAGGCGGAGCGGTCGCCTGCCAGGGACGTCACCGCGAGGGTCGTGGGTTCCTCGCCGCGCTGGACGTAGGTGGTATCCACGCCTTCGTCGCGCAGGCGCGCCACGAGCGTGTTGCCAAAGCCGTCCGTGGACAAGCGCGACTGGAAAGCGACGTCGGCGCCTTGGCGCGCGGCCGCAATGGCAACGTTAAACGGGCCGCCACCCAGAGCCGGCGTGAGGTCGTGCAGGGGACCGGGCGCGACGGGAACGAGATCAACGAGACCCTCGCCGCAGACGTGAATCTTCATAAAATTAAATACTATCGGAGCGTATGAGTTACCGCCCTCACTTTCATGTATCCCCGCCCGCTGGCCGCCTCAACGATCCGAACGGCATGTTCGTCGACGGCGCGGACCTCCACCTCTACTACCAGCACGACCCCGGCTATCCCCACGCGCCCAAGCGCACAGGCTGGGCACACACCGTGGTGAGCCTCACGCGCCCGGAGCGCCCGCGCCACTTTCCTAATGTGTTGTACCCCGATCATCCCTATGACGCGCACGGCTGCTACTCCGGCGGCGCCGTGCGCGACGGCGACGACCTCTGGCTCTTTTACACGGGCAACCTCAAAGTCGACGGCCGTCGCATTCCCAGCCAGAACCGCGTTCGCGTCACCGACCTGGGCCCCGAGGGCGGCTTCTACGAGCTCGACCCCAACAACCCAGTGATCCCCGATACCGAACCCGGTTTCACCGGTCACTTCCGCGACCCCCAGATTGTCCGCGAGGCCGACGGCCGCTGGCGCATGGTCCTCGGCGCGCAGCGCGAGGATGAGACCGGCGCGCTCGTCATGTACCGCTCCACCGACCTCGCGCACTGGGACTTCGAGGGCAAGGTCACCTTCGTGGGCGACGTCCCAGACGCCTACATGTGGGAATGCCCCAATCTCCTCGAGCTTTCCGATGCCGCCACCGGTGCCACGTCGCATGTTCTTGTGTTGTGTCCGCAGTTCCCGGGCCGCGACGAGTGTGGTTACATCGTGGGCCACCTCGAGGGCACGACGTTCACGGTGACCGAGGGCTACCGCATCCTTGACCACGGCCACAATTTCTATGCGCCGCAGCTCATCGCGTATGACGAGGGCGCGGTGCTCGTCGGGTGGATGGGAATGCCGGCCCGCGACGCCACGCCGACCGTCGAGGCCGAGGGCTGGGTCCACACACTCACTGTCCCGCGCCAGGTGACGCTGCGCGACGGCGCGCTCTACCAGGAGCCTATGTGGGACATTCCGGGCTCGTTCACGACCCGCGAGCCTGGCACGTACGAGCTCACCGCCGCGGGCGAGGTGTGCCTGCGCGTCGACTGGGACGGCGCGCAGCTCACCGTCGCCCGCCCGCGTTTCGCGGGCGATGCCGTGGAGCCTGGGACGGCGGCGCTGTCGGTGACGCCGGAGGAGGCGGCATCGGCAGGCGCGGCGGTCGTGCCGGGGGAGTGGGACACGCGCACGGCCGAGTGCGGCGCGGGCGAGCTCGTCCTCAGCGCTGACGGCTGCGCCGTGGAAATCTTCGGTGGCGACGGTCAGGCGGCCTTCGCCGTGCCCGTCTTCGCGCCGGGCGGTGCAGTCTGGGACGGCTGGCGCCGCGTATAAAGCACGATATTTCCAAGGTGAAAGAGGTCAATCTCACGCCCGAGTAGTTGGATTTATGCCCGGAGTGTCAGGTCTAATAGAGAAGAAAGCTTTTGCTTTGTCTCACATTAGACATGGTCAAGAAGTAAGGAAGCTCCATGGACCATAAAGAAGTAGCCGCGCGCATCCTCACCGCGCTGGGCGGCGAGGACAATATCGTGGCGATGGCGCACTGCGCCACCCGCCTGCGCACCGTCATCAAAGACGAGAAGAAAATCGACAAGCAAGCCCTCGACAACGACCCTGACCTCAAGGGCATTTTCGAGGCTGGTGGCATGTTCCAGGTCATCGTCGGCCCGGGCGACGTCAACGTCGTGTTCGACGAAATCAACAAGGCGACGTCCAAGGACATCGCCGTGTCGACGGATAACCTCAAGGACATCGCGGCGGACTCGGGCAACCGCTTCTCGCGTGCCGTGAAGGTGCTGGCCGATATCTTCGTGCCGCTCATCCCGATCCTGCTTGGTGGCGGTCTGTTGATGGCCCTGAACAACGTCCTGTCCCAGGCAGGTTTGTTCGGCGATCAGTCCGTCATCGAGATGTACCCGGCGCTCGCAGATGTTGCCGGCCTTATTAACCTGCTGGCCTCCGCGCCGTTCGCGTTCCTGCCCGTCCTCGTGGGCTTTACCGCAACGAAGCGCTTTGGCGGCAACGAGTTCCTCGGCGCGGGTATGGCGATGGCCATGGTTATGCCGGACCTCGTCAACGGTTACAACGTGGCTGCGACCATCGAGGCCGGCGAGATGCCGTACTGGCACATCTTCGGCCTCGACGTCGCGCAGGCCGGCTACCAGGGTTCCATTCTCCCGACGCTCGTTATTTCCTGGATCCTCGCGACCATCGAGAAGTGGCTCCACAAGCGCCTCAAGGGCACCGTGGACTTCATGCTCACCCCGCTGCTCACGCTGTTGGTCACGGGCTTCATCACGTTTGTGCTCATCGGCCCATTCCTGCGTACCGCGGGCGACTGGCTGGGACTGGGCTTGGCGAACCTCTACGAGTTCGCGGGTCCTGTGGCCGGCTTCCTCTTCGGTCTCGTCTACTCGCCGATCGTGATCACGGGTCTGCACCAGTCCTTCCCGCCGATCGAGACGATGCTGTGGAACGAGGGCGGTTCCTTCGTCTTCCCGACGGCGTCCATGGCCAATATCGCCATGGGTGGCGCAGCTCTGGCCATCTACTTCCTGACCAAGTCTGACAAGATGAAGGGCCTGGCCGGCGCGTCCGGTATCTCCGCCCTCTTCGGTATTACTGAGCCCGCTATCTTCGGTGTGAACCTGCGCCTGCGCTGGCCGTTCTACATCGGCATGGGGGCTTCCGCTATTGCCTCCATGATGATCGCCATCCTCGACGTCAAGGCCACCGCGCTCGGTGCCGCAGGCTTCATCGGCGTCGTGTCCATCCGTCCGGAGGACTACGGCCAGTTCCTGCTGTGCTGCGTGCTTTCCCTCGTGGTGTCCTTTGGCGCAACCTTTGCGTATGGCCGCGTGCTTATCTCCCGCAATGGCACCATTGATCCTGACGCGACCGACGTCCCGGCCGCTGCCGCCGACGGTGCCGCCCCGTCGGCTGTCGCCGATCCGAACGCTTTCCGCATCGCCTCGCCGCTGTCCGGCACAGCCATCGCGCTGTCTTCCGTGTCTGACCCGATGTTTGCCGCGGGCAAGCTCGGCGCCGGTGCCGCCGTGGAGCCGACCGTGGGCACGCTCGTCGCGCCCATCGACGGCAAGGTGACCGTCACGTTCCCCTCTGGCCACGCCTACGCCGTGCGCGGCAAGGACGCCGCGGGCAAGAACGTGGACATCCTCATGCACATCGGTTTCGACACCGTGAACCTCAAGGGCGAGCACTTCACCCCGCACGTGGAGAAGGGCGACGAGGTCAAGGCCGGCGACGTCCTGTGCGAGTTCGACATCGAGGCCATCAAGGCCGCCGGCTACCCGGTGACCACTCCGGTCGTCGTGTCCAACTCGAAGAAGACCGGCCCGGTGCTCCCTGCCTACAGGGCGGGCGAGACCATCGACTTCGGTGACCCGCTCGCTACGGTTGACCCGAAACCCGAGCCTGCCGATGCCCCCGCCTAACCCAGGCTAGCTTCCTCGCCGTCCAGCATGCGCTGGGCGGCGTTGCTGTTTTTCGCGACAATCAAGGAACCGAAATCCGGTAGTTTTGGACCCTTCGTTGTCGTGTGGGGGTTTAGCGCGCGGCGGCGTGGATGTCGTCGAGGAATGCGGCGTAGCGCGAGCGCAGTTCAGTGAGCGGTTCGACGATGAGCTCCTGCGAGGTTGCGGCGATTTCCTTGCGCAGGGCGCGCCGGGTGCGGGCCTTGACTCCGGCGCCGATGACGCCGCCGAAGGCTGCCGAGATGAGTCCCAACACGATGCCTAGGAGGAGGCCGCCCAGAATGAGCAGTGTGGGGTACGGCCAGCCCTCGATTTCCGGGGTGAGGTCTGCGCCGAGGAGCGGCGTGAGTGCGCCAGGGATGAAGGCCGCGGCGAGGTACCACAGCACGCCCACGAGGGCAGCGAGGAGTGCGAGCCACTGGATGAAGGTGAGGATGCCCCAAGGCTTCGAGGGCTGTGCGGGCAGGCGGGTGCGGGCGGCGGCGCGGTCGAGGGCATCGGGAAGCTTATCGGTGATGGACTCCGCGCGGTCGGCGACGGCATTGGCCCAGGCGGGGGAGAGGCCGTCCGCGGCGGCCGCGGCGTAGGCGCGCAGGCCCTTGTTGGCCTGAGCCCGCCCGGCGGCGTCGAGCGGCGGCAGGGAGGTGCGGTGCACGCCCGTGTCGTCCGAGGCCTCGCGCAGGCCGAGGCGGCGCAGCGGGTCGGCGCGCAGGCGCAGCACCCACGAGGTGAGCAGCCATCCGGTGGTCTGGCCCAGGCGCTTGCGGTAGGCGGCGGCCGTCGCGGCGGCGAGGCGCTCGGCGCCAGCGGCGGTGGCGAGGTATTCGTCGAGTTCCTTCTTGGCTTTCGCGGGCACGTCCTTGGGTGCGCGTTCGTCGGCCCACGCGGCGGTGACCGTGTCGAGGTCGGCCTCGATGCGGACGGTCTGCGCGTTGTGGGCCGCGGCGACCTTGGCGATGGCTGTGCGCAGGTCGTCGACGCCAAGGCCAGTCTTCGCGGAGGTGGGCACGACCTTGACCTTGGTGAGGCCGTCCTCGCGCAGGAGCTCGGTGAGGGAGTCGGCGACGGTGGGGACGTCGGCATCGGCAAGCTTGTCCGCCTTGTTGAGGACCGCGAGGGTAACCGCCGAGTGCGAGGCGTGCGGGCGGATAAAGTCGTCGTGGATGATGTTATCCGCGTATTTTTCGGGGTCCGTGACCCAGACGAGGACGTCGACCTGGCCCGCGAGGCGCGTGGCGATCGCACGGTTGGAGGCTTCGACGGAGTCGAAGTCCGGCAGGTCGAGGAGGATGAGTGGGCCGGCCTTGGGAGCGAAGTCGCCGGACCGGTTGCGACGGTCTTCGACGTCGAGCCAATCGAGCAGCGCGGAGGAGCCCTCGGGGTGCCACACGGCGGCGAACGGCGCGGACGTGGTGGGGCGGCGCGGCGAGGAGGCACCGAGATCCTCGCCGACCACGGCGTTAAACAGCGAGGTCTTGCCGGAGCCGGTGGCGCCAAAGAAGCCGACCACCGTGTGCTCGGCGGACAGCGCGCGCCGGGCGGCGGCGGACTCGCGGACGCGGGTGATGGCGGCGTGCTGCTCGGGAGTGAAGAACTCGCCGCCGGACTCGGCGGCGCGGTCGAGGGCGTCGAGGCGCTCGGACAGCGAGTGGGAACGGTTAAACATCGCGGACCTCCTCGGTGGCGGCGGTGGCGGCCGCGCGTAGCTCGTCTGCGGAGGGGCCTTCCGCGAGCGGCGCGGTCACGGCGTCGTAGCGCTCGCTCTCGGAATCCATGAGCGCACGGACGCGCTCGTCGAGGCGTTTGCGGGCGGCTTTGGCCATGCGACGCACGGTGTCCTCGCCGAAGATGGTCTCAAGCAGCTTCTGGCCCACGACGGCGGAGCCGCCAGCGATGGCGATCTCGCCGCCGGTCAGTCCCGCAGTCGAGGCGAAGACGACGACCATGAGCGCGACGGTCACGGCGTTGACGCCCAGCGAGGCGAGACGCGCGGTCATGCGCTTGCCCGCGGCGTTCTCTTCGATGTCGGCGACGAGCTCGGCCTGCCATTCGCGCACGAGGAGGGCGGCGCGCTCGGAAATATCGGCGCTGGCGTGGGCGAGCTCTGGGGACGCGGCGGCGCGCAGCTCGGGCGCAGAGGACCCGAGGTACGTCCACGCGCGGGCTGCGGCGGTCTCGGCGCCGTCGACGATGACGGCGTGGAGGCCGGCTTCGATTTCGGTCTCGACCTCGCGCACAGGCGCGGGCTTGCCGGTGAAGAAGGAACCGATTCGGTCGCGGGCCGCAGAGAACCAGCGGTCGACCGCGCGGAAAGTATCCGAGGTACCCACGAAGTCCTGCCAGCGGGCGAGGACCTCGGTGCGCAAGAGGTTGCCGTCGCGGGTGGCTTCCTCGACGTGGGCGCGGGCGTCGGCGTAGTGCCCGGCGACGACCTCGTCGATGAGCGCGGCGAAGTCCGTGCGAGACTGCTGCTCCGCGGCGAGCGTCTCTGTGCCTGCTGCGACCTTGGCCAGGGCGCCTGCGACGGTGCGGGCGGCCAGCTGGCGGCGCGCGGCGGTATCGGCAGCCAAGCGTTCGAGATATGCGCGCAGGTCAGCCGTGCGCGCGGCCGGCAGCAAGCCCTCGAGAGGGCCTTGGTCCGGCACGACGAAGAACTCGGCGCCGAGGTTGTGCTCGGCGAGCATACGCTGCAGGTCCGCGGGGACGGTGGTGAGCGCGTCCTCGTCGACGCGGTTGAGGACCACGACGACCTTGATGTCGCGGGCGGCGGCGTCCTCGAGGAACTGCCACACGAGGTGATCGGCGTAGCGCGCCGGCGTCGTCACGAAGATCCACAAGTCCGCGGCGGCGAGGAGCTGCGAGGCGAGGGCGCGGTTCGTGTCGTCGATGGAGTCGAAGTCCGGCGCGTCGATGAGTGCGAGGCCCGCGGGCACGGCCTCGGTGGACACGATGCGCAACGTCGTCGCCTGTGGGTTCGCCCCGCCGTGCTCGCGCGCAAGCCCAGGCAGGACGTGCGACGCGCCGAAGTACTCCGCGTCCGAAGGATGCGCGATAAGCGAGGGCTGCCGCGTCGTCGGTCGAATGACGCCCGACGTCGTTACCTCTTCGTGGAGCACACCGTTGACCAGCGTGGACTTGCCGGAGCCGGTGGAGCCGCCCACGACGGCGAGCAGCGGAGCGTCGAGGTTAGCCAGGCGCGGCGCGACATAGTCATCGACCTGATGGAGCAACGGCGCGGCGCCGGGCAGGGGCGAGGCCGCGAGGGCGGCGCGCAGCCGGTCTAGACCGGAAAGAGATGTGTCAGTCACGCGCTCCATTGTTGCAGCTCGCACACATAAACGGGGGATTTGGCCCAGGTGGGGTGGATATGGTTGAATATTCAGGTTGCTTGTGGCCGGTCGGTACCGGCGGTTGATTTCCGAACCGCCAGCCCCGAGACCCCTCGACAGCACGGCCCCGCCGCGCAGGTTCGTTGTAGAGTCGCAAGCCGCATGTACGTAGACCGCGTGTGTCAAGGACGGAAATCTTGGCGCACATTAATCCAGGTCAAGGAGACCCATAGTGATTCAGCAAGAATCGCGTCTGCGCGTCGCCGACAACTCTGGTGCACGAGAGATTCTGTGCATCCGCGTTCTCGGCGGCTCTGTCCGACGCTTCGCTGGCATCGGCGACGTTATCGTCGCGACTGTCAAGGACGCTGCCCCCGGTGGCAACGTCAAGGAGGGTGAGGTCGTCAAGGCCGTCATCGTCCGTGCAAAGAAGGAGACCCGTCGTCCGGACGGCTCCTACATCCGCTTCGACGAGAACGCTGCCGTTCTGCTCAAGAACGACTCCGAGCCCCGCGGTACCCGCATCTTCGGCCCGGTTGCTCGTGAGCTGCGCGACAAGAAGTTCATGAAGATCGTTTCTCTCGCACCGGAGGTGATCTAACTTATGAAGATCCATAAGGGCGACATGGTTGTCGTTATTTCCGGTCCGGATAAGGGCGCTCAGGGCAAGGTCATTGAGGCCTACCCGGCCCGCGAGCGCGTCCTCGTTGAGGGCGTCAACCGCATCAAGAAGCACGTTGCCAACTCTGCCGACGAGCGCGGCGCACAGTCCGGCGGCGTCGTCACGCAGGAAGCTCCGATCCACGTGTCCAACGTTGCCATCGTTGACTCGGAGGGTAACCCGACCCGTGTCGGTTACCGCTTCGACGAGAACGGCAAGAAGGTCCGTATCGCGCGTAGCAACGGGAAGGACATCTAATCATGAGCGAGAACTACACCCCGCGTCTGAAGACTCGCTACCGCGAGGAAATCAAGAACACCCTCAACGAGGAGTTCAAGTACGACAACGTCATGCAGATCCCGGGCGTCGTCAAGGTCGTCGTCAACATGGGTGTCGGCGACGCTGCTCGCGACTCCAAGCTGATCAACGGCGCGCTCGATGACCTGACCAAGATCACCGGTCAGAAGCCGCAGGTTCGCCGCGCACGCAAGTCCATCGCAAACTTCAAGCTGCGTGAAGGCATGCCCATCGGCGCCCGCGTCACCCTTCGTGGCGACCGCATGTGGGAGTTCTTGGACCGCCTGCTGACCATCGCGCTGCCGCGTATTCGCGACTTCCGTGGTCTGTCTGACCGTCAGTTCGACGGCCGTGGCAACTACACCTTCGGTCTCTCCGAGCAGTCCATGTTCTACGAGATCGACATCGACTCCATCGACCGCCCGCGCGGCATGGACATCACGGTTGTCACCACCGCCACCACGGACGAGGAAGGCCGCCGCCTGCTCAAGGAGCTCGGCTTCCCGTTCAAGTAAGCTTCGCTTACCCGCCCCAGCTTTCCGATGCCCCCTTTCCGGCACCGTAGGCTGGGGTTTTGGCGTGTCTGGGGGTAGAGTATATGGGTCCATCTCATTTAACTCTGCAAGGACTAACACGAGCATGTCTCTCAATGACTCTGTGGCCGCCGCGGTCACGAAGAAAACCACACTTCTCGCCGAGTCGCCGGCGCGCTTTAGCGTCCGCGCGATCCTCGCCGGCGTGTACCTCACTATCGGCACTGCGTTCGCCGGCGTCGTAGGGCAGGCGGTGGAGGGCAACTTCCCAGGCCTCGGCGGCGTCGCCTTCGCCGGGCTTTTCGGCCTCGGCCTGTTCGCGATTATCATCCTCGGCGCGGATCTCGCGACGGGCAACATGATGTTTATGATCTATGGCGCGGCGAATAAGCAGGTCTCGTGGGGCAAGGCCTTCTGGCTCATCGTCGTCACCACCTTCTTCAACCTCGTCGGCTGCATCATCTTCGCCGCGGGCATGGGCCTGTCAGCCAAGCTCGGTGCGATGCCTGTCGACCACCTCATCGTGACGCTGACGGAGGGCAAGCTTGCTAAGGACCCAGGCGGCCTTCTCGTCGAGGGTATGCTTGCTAACTTCGTGGTCAACATGTCGATCGTGGGCGGCATTTTCGCCAAGGAGATCGTCTCGAAGTTCATCGTCATCGTCCCGCTCATCGCGGCCTTCGTGGGCATGGGCCTCGAGCACGTCATTGCGAACTTCTGCCTGGTTACCCTCACCTTTTTTGGCGCGGCGGAGTTCCCAGCTGACTTTACGATTGGTGCGGTATTCACCAACTGGGTCATCGTCTGGATCGGCAACGTGATTGGCGGCGGCTTCCTCATCGGCGGCGTCTATGCTTGGCTCAACAAGGGCCCGGAGGCATACCGAGACTAGAGCTCATGAGCACAGCATTGTTAGTAGGCGGCGGACTGATTGGCTTCTCGTTTGCGCGGCGCTTCGTCGACGCGGGGTGGGAGGTGCGCATGGCCGACGTGCGCGAAGAACTCGCAGACGCGGTGAAAGACGAATTCGGAGGCGCGGTACGCTTCTCCACGGCGTAGACTTCGTCCAGGAGGCGGGCCCAGAGAAGCTCGAGTTCAAGCGCGAGATTTTCGCGCGGCTCGCATCGCTTACGGAAACGGCGGTTTTGGCGAGCTCGACCTCGGCCATCCTGCCGTCGAGGATCGCGGAGGGGAATCCGGCCGCGGACCGGATCGTGATCGGGCATCCGTTTACGCCGCCGGCGCTCATGCCGGTCCTCGAGGTCGTGCCGGGACCTGCGACTTCTCCAGAGACCGTCGACCGGGCGCTGGAGGTTTACGCGGAGCTCGGTTTCGAGCCCAGCGCGCTGAAGAAGGAAATCCCGGGCTTTGTCGGCAACCGCATCCAGAAGGTCATCATGTGGGAGGCCATCTCGCTCGTGCAGCAGGGTGTTATTGACGCCAAGGACCTTGACACCATCGTGCGCAATTCGCTGGGCTTGCGCTACGCCGCGACCGGACCGTTCGAGTCTAACCGCCTGGGCGGCGGCCCGGACGGCATCAAGTCCATCATTGAGCACATCGCGGGCGCGTGGGACACCGAGCTCGTCGCGGGTGTGCCGGACATGTCGGACCTCGATGAGGTCTACGCGCAGGTCGATGCCGCCTACGGCAACGACGAGGCGACCTTCGAGGCCGGCACCCAGCGCCGCAATGCGTTGTTGCGCGGCTTCCTCGACGTGCGCGAGACACACTAGGAGCTACTAGGGGCTATTCGGTGCGAAGGATGCGCTGCGCGACCTCGACGTCGGGGTTCACGGCGCGTAGAGCGTCGAGGATGTCGTCGCCCGCGAGACGCAGATCGTCGTCTGTGAGTGGATCGAGCGCCTCGAGGAGGAAGAGCGCGTCCGTCGTCTCCGCCGTGGGGGCTAGGCGGTGCTCCGGCCGGAAGCGACGTGCGGCGGTGCCAGCTACGTCGCGGACGGTCGACGTGACGACGTCGACGCGCACAGCGCCCTCGAAGCCGTCGAGAGCGAATACCGTGACTGGCAGCTCGAAGCGGCGGGCGACCGCGGTGCCGAGAGTGACCAAGGGGGCATCGGAAGGCTGGGCGCCGAGCTCGAAGAGCGCGGGGTCGAGGCCGAAGTTCTGCCAGGCCGCGCGCCACGCGGCGACGTGGGGCTGGAATGCCGAGGGCTCTGTGGCGGCATCGGTGGTGGGCGCCTAGGCACCGCGGACCGCGATGAGCAGGGCGCGGTAGTCCGGGCGTGGCGAGTCGAGCTCGACGTCGACGAGGAAATCGATGAGGCTCATTTCTTCAGCTCCCCGGAGTAGAGGTTGAAGCGGTCGCCGCGCGCGAAGCCGACGAGGGCCATGCCGGTCTCGCGGGCGGTCTCCACGGCGAGCGAGGACGCTGCGGAGACAGCGACGAGCATGCCGAAGCCGGCCATGGCGGCCTTCTGGACGAGCTCGAAGCTGGCGCGGGAGCTCATGACGAGGATGAGATCGTCCGCGGGCAGGCGGCCTTCCATGAGCAGATGGCCGATGACCTTGTCCGCCGCGTTATGGCGGCCCACGTCCTCGCGAATGACCACGCGTTTGCCGTCGAGCGTGAAGGCGCCCGCAGCGTGGATGCCGCCGGTCTTGCGGAACTGCTTCTGTCCCTCGCGTAGCTTGTCAGGCAGCTGTGCGACGACGAGCGGGTCGACCGGGATGTGGGGGATGGGGTAGCGGGTTTTCTTGGCGAGCTCCTCGATGGACGAGGTGCCACACACGCCGCACGAGGAGTTGGTGAGCGTGAGACGCAGGTCTTTGAGCGAGATGACGTTGTCGTCGCGCATCTCGACGTCGAGCAGGTTGTACGTGTTGACGCCGTCGCGCGTGGCGCCCTCGCAGTACTTGGCGGACTCGATGTCGCGGGCGGCCTGAATGTGTCCCTCGGAGTGAAGGAAGCCGTGGGCGAGCTCGATATCGTGGCCCGGGGTGCGCATGGTGGTGGTGAGCGTCTGGCCATCGACGCGAATTTCCAGCGGCTCCTCGCCGGCGACGGAATCAGCACGGGTGTCGACTTGGATGACCTCGGTGCGGTCCTCGTTGAGCCGCACTTTGGTCACCGCGAAGTTGGAGGTTACGCGGCCCGCCACTACTGCACGGCCTCGTTGAGCTTGGCGATACTGGCGCGGGCTTCCTCGACGTCCTTGCTGGCCAGGCCCACGACGAAGGCGGTGAGCGGCGCGGCCGGACGCGAACGGTTATGCGCGACGTTCTTTGTTAGGTCAAGCAGCTCTTTGACGAGTGCCGTGGCATCCTTGGGGTCAAGACCGAGCGTGGTGGCGGCTTCCTCAAGCCATTCGTGGGCGGTCTGGATGGGATCCTTGTCTTTAGTCATGAACTCAACTGTAGTCGTGGACCTGTCCAAGACCGCGAAAGTCCCGCTCGGGGCGGGACTTTCAGGCGGTGGCGGGCTTAGAGATTGTTGGCGTTCTGGCCGGTCGGCTCGAGGTGGACCACGAGTGACTTGGAGACCGGGGTCTCCGAGCCCTTGGCCATGTGCTCGACCGGAACCAGGATGTTGAGCTCCGGGAAGTAGCCGCCCACGCAATCCTTGGCGATGTTGTACTCGACCAGACGGAAGTTCGGCGCGACGCGTCGGCCGGACTCGTACTCGGAGACGACGTCGACGATGTCGCCGTCCTTGAGGCCTCGCTGGATGAGGTCTTCCTTGCGGATGAAGATAACGCGTCGGCCGCCGCGGACACCACGGTAGCGGTCATCGAGACCGTAGGAGATGGTGTTGTACTGGTCGTGACTGCGCACGGTGGTAAGCAGCAACTGGTCGCCTTCGAGCTCGATAGTGTCGGTCTCGTTGATGGTGAGCTGCGCCTTGCCGTCCGAGGTGTTGAAGATACGCTCGCGGGCCGCGTGCGGGAGCATGAAGCCGCCGGGGCGCTTCAAGCGCTCGTTGTAGTTTTCGAAGCCAGGGATGACGTTCGCGATGTGGTCACGGATGACGTCGTAATTGTCCATCATGGGCTTCCAGAAGGCGTCGCCGAAGGTGCGCTCGCCGACGTTGCAGATGATCTGCACCTCGGAGTGGAGGTCCAGGTCGCGGTTGGCGCGGCGCTTGGGGAAGGACGCGGAGACCTTGGAGTCCGAGGCCTCGACAGAAACCTTCTGCGGGCCGGAGGCCTGGATGTCCACGTCGGTGCGGGAGCGTACCGGCAGGATGAGGGACTTCTCGCCCGGCCACGCGCACGTGCCGTTGAGCTTCGTCAGCATATGGGCCGAGAGCTTAGTGGCGGTCATGCCGTCCTCGAGCGCCGTGGTGTCCGACATCGCGCGGATGTAGTTGCCGCCCAGCGACATGAAAAAATCCACGTTCTTATCACGCAGCTGCATGCCCGCGCCGGTGGAGGAGACGCCGTGCTTGCGGGGGACGTCGAAGCCGAACTCCTTTTCCAGGTTGGCGAGGAACCACTCCGGCATCTTCTCAGAGATACCCATGGTGCGGTCGCCCTGGACATTGGAGTGGCCACGGAACGGGGCGGAGCCGGCGCCCGGCTTGCCGTAGTTACCCGTGAGCAGCAGGAAGTTCATCATCTCCTGGATGGTGGCCACGGCGTTGCGGTGCTGCGTAACACCCAGCGTCCACGCGAGGACAACGGTCTCTGCCTTCTCGACGTAGTCGACGATCTTCTTCACCTCGCGCTGGGAGACGCCGGAGCCGCGCTCGAGGGCGGCATCGTCAAGCGAGTTAAGGTGCGCGATGGTCTCGTCGACATTCGAGCAGAACTCGTCGAGGAACTTGCGGTCAAGCAGGTCGCGGCGGATGACCTCGCGGTTGATCTGCTGGAACAGCGCGCGGTCGCCGTCGAGGCGGACCTGCACGTATTCGTCGCTGATCTTGTCCGCGATGCCAATCGCGCCCTTAATGGACTGGGGCTCTTTGAACTTCATGAGGCCCGTTTCCGGCATGGGGTTGATGGTGATGAACTTGCCGCCGTTCTCCTTCTGCTTCTTAAACGCAGTAAGCGAACGCGGGTGGTTCGTGCCGGGGTTCTGGCCTACGGAGATGATGAGGTCCGTGTTGTACATGTCCTGCATGACGATGGAGCCCTTGCCCACACCCACGGTCTTGGCGAGCGCCACACCCGTGGAGTCGTGGCAGAGGTTCGCGCAGTCTGGCAGGTTATTGGAGCCGTGGCGGCGGCCCAGCACGCCAAAGATAAACGCGGACTCGTTGACCGCGGTGCCGGAGGTGTAGAAGATGGCGCGGTCCGGATCCGTCGCCTTGAGCTGCTCCGCGATGAGATCGTAGGCCTCGTCCCAGCTCACCGGGTGGTACTTCTCGTCGCCGCGCGAGCGGTCGTAGAGCATGGGCTCAGTGAGGCGGCCGAGCTGGTCGAGCTCGTAGTCCGTCATCTCGCGCATCTGCTGCACGGTGGTGTTCGCGAAGAACTCGCGGGTAACGCGCTTGGGCGTGGTCTCCTGGGCGATGGCCTTCGCGCCGTTCTCACAGAACTCGACAAAGTTGATATCGCCCTGCGCTGGCTCCGGCCAGGCGCAGCCGGGGCAGTCGATGCCGCCGTGCTGGTTCATCTTCAGCAGCGGCACGAGCGCGCGGTTAGGGATGGCCTTTTCCATGGCGTGGTACACGCCGCCCACGCCGGCTGCGGCGGTGACGCGGTTGCCGATGCGTGGGTTGTCGAAGCGGTTGGCCACTGGATTGGCACGGGAGACAGTTGCGATGGGAGTCATGGCCACAGTCTACCGACAAGCAGCGAGAATTTTGGAAAAACCCAGGTCGCCGTGTAACGTAGCCTCTTGGACTCATGCCCGGGTGCTGTTTGCGCAGCTCACGGCGTTATGGGATACCAAAATTCAAGAATTTCATTTCAACTTTGTTGTAGGCCCACCGCCCCGCCGTGGCGGACCGTGTATGCATCAAAGGGCAGCGAGCGCCGGCGGTATTGACCGTCCGGGGCGATAAGTGGCCCGAAATCACACGGACAACGCACGTCCTTTTTATTGAGGGCGCGGGGTGGCGTCGCGTCAACGCGATGCGCACTTACGCGGGAACCGCAACGAGAAAGGTAACGGTCACTTAACCATGACCATGACTGATCCTATCGCCGACATGCTGTCGCGCGTGCGCAACGCAAACCACGCGCACCACGACACCGTGTCGATGCCGACCTCCAAGATCAAGGCCAACATCGCCGAGATCCTGAAGAAGGAAGGCTACATCGTTGATTACACCGTCGAGGGCCGCGAGCTCTCGCTCGAGCTGAAGTACAACAACCGTGAGCGCTCCCTGTCGGGCCTGCGTCGCGTGTCGAAGCCGGGCCTGCGTGTGTACGCAAAGTCCACCAATCTGCCGAAGGTCCTGGGCGGCCTGGGCGTGGCTATCATCTCCACGTCCCAGGGTCTGCTCACCGACCGTGAGGCTCAGGAGAAGGGCGTAGGCGGAGAAGTTCTCGCCTACGTCTGGTAAGGGAGGATTGACACATGTCTCGTATCGGTCTCGCACCAATCACCGTCCCGTCCGGCGTTGACATCAACATCAACGGCCAGGATGTAGAGATCAAGGGCTCCAAGGGCACGCTGCACGTCGCCATGCCGGAGCCGATCACCGCTGTCGTCGAAGACGGCGAGCTCAAGGCCGTCCGTCCGGACGACGAGCGCAAGCACCGCGCTCTGCACGGCCTGACTCGCTCCCTGCTCAACAACGCCGTCGTTGGCGTTACTGAGGGCTACACCATCAAGCTGGAAATCTTCGGCGTTGGTTACCGTGTTGCGCTTAAGGGCAAGGACCTCGAGTTCTCGCTGGGCTACTCCCACCCGATCCTCATCAAGGCACCGGAGGGAATCACCTTCGCAGTCGACGGCGCTACCAAGCTGTCGGTTTCTGGTATTGACAAGCAGCAGGTCGGACAGATCGCCGCGAACATCCGCCGTCTGCGTAAGGACGATCCTTACAAGGGCAAGGGTATTCGTTACGACGGCGAGCAGATCCGCCGCAAGGTCGGAAAGACGGGTAAGTAAGCAATGGCAAACACTGAGAATTCCAAGCGCACCCCGGTCGGCAAGGACATTTCCACGCGTCGTCGTGAAGCCCGTGCTCGCCGCCACTTCCGCATCCGTAAGACCCTGCGCGGCACCCCTGAGGCACCGCGCCTGGTCGTGCACCGCACGTCGCGTCACATGCACGTGCAGGTCATCGACGACCTCGCTGGCCACACGCTCGTTGCTGCTTCCACCATGGAAGCCGACGTGCGCGCCATCGAGGGCGACAAGAAGGCCAAGGCCGCTAAGGTTGGCGAGCTCGTTGCTGAGCGCGCCAAGGCTGCTGGCATCGAGAAGGTCGTCTTCGACCGCTCGGGCTACCAGTACCACGGTCGCGTCGCCGCTCTGGCAGACGCCGCACGTGAAGGTGGTCTGAAGTTCTAATGATCAACGCAAACGGAAACATCAACGGAAGGAACGCCTAATGTCGGACCGTGAACAGCGTGACGGCGGACGCTCCGCCGAGAACAACGGTCGTAACAACGACCGCAACAACGGCGGCCGTCGTAACGACCGCCGCAACGACCGTCGCAACCAGCAGGATGCTGAGCGCGACAAGTACATCGAGCGCGTTGTGACCATCAACCGCGTCTCCAAGACCGTCAAGGGTGGCCGCAACATGTCGTTCACCGCCCTCGTGGTCGTGGGCGACGGCCAGGGCATGGTTGGCGTCGGCTACGGCAAGGCCAAGGAAGTTCCGGCCGCCATCCAGAAGGGCTCCGAAGAGGCTCGCAAGAACTTCTTCCGCGTCCCGATGATCGCCGGCACCATCACCCACCCGGTTGAGGGTCGCGACGCCGCCGGCATCGTCATGATGAAGCCGGCTGCCCCCGGTACTGGTGTCATCGCTGGCGGCGCTGCCCGCCCGGTGCTCGAGTGCGCCGGTGTCCAGGACATCCTCGCGAAGTCCTTGGGTTCCGACAACGCCCTCAACGTCGTCCGCGCTACCGTGGACGGCCTCAAGCAGCTGGTCCGCCCCGAAGAGGTCGCTGCCCGTCGTGGCAAGACCGTCGAAGAGGTCACCCCGGCCCGTATGCTGCGCAAGCGCGCAGGTCAGGAGGCATAAACAATGGCTCTGAAGATTACTCAGGTAAAGGGCCTGGTGGGCACCAAGCCGAACCACCGCGCGAACATGGAGGCTCTCGGCCTCAAGCGCATCGGTCAGTCCGTTGTTAAGCAGGACACCCCGATCATCCGCGGCATGGTTCAGAAGGTTCGCCACCTGGTCACCGTCGAAGAAGTGGCAGGGGAGTAAACCATGGCTGACATCATCAAGCTCCACGCCCTGCGCCCGACCAAGGGCGCTAACAAGCCGAAGACCCGCGTTGGCCGCGGTGAGGCATCCAAGGGTAAGACCGCTGGTCGCGGTACCAAGGGCACCAAGGCTCGTAAGCAGGTTTCGGCCGCTTTCGAGGGTGGCCAGATGCCGATCCACATGCGTCTGCCGAAGCTCAAGGGCTTCAAGAACCCGAACCACGTCGAGTACCAGGTTGTCAACGTTGCCGACCTGGCCAAGGCGTTCCCGAACGGTGGCGACGTCACGAAGGCTGACATCGTCGCAGCTGGCCTGGTTCGCAAGAACCAGCCGGTTAAGGTTCTGGGCAACGGTGAGCTCAGCGTCAAGCTGAACGTCACCGCTGACAAGTTCTCCAAGTCCGCAGTGGAGAAGATCGAGGCTGCCGGTGGTTCCACTACCGCTGCCGCGAAGTAACTAAGCGGAAACGTCGCGCCCCACCGTCATGGTGGGGCGTGTCGTGCGTTTTGTAGGCTTCCACTATGCAACCGCACAACGTGACAGGATTCCTCGTTCCCGTCATGACCTCGTGCAATGCCGTCAACACCATGCGCCTCGATGGCGCGGTCGTGTCGCTCTTTGGCGCCGATTCCGGGTTCGTTCCTACCCGCGACGGCTGGGCCTACATCCAGCTTTCCGATGCCGCCCCGCGTCTCCGTCCCAGTCCCCTCAAGGTCCTTGACCTCACGCGTGTGCTGGCGGGGCCGAGCGCAGGGCAATTCCTCGCTGGATTCGGCGCTGACGTGCCGTGCATCTATCCGCTGACGAAGCTGGAGATCCCCGCTCAGTGCCTGGCCACCGGTCATGGCTAGAGCAGTGCCGTCGCGGACGGGCGATGTGGTGTTGTGCGGGTACCGTCCGGGTTCGTGTAGGCAGACCGCCGCGGCTTCGATTCCCCGGTGCAGGCTGCGTGCGGCATCGCGGACCTCTACTCGGCGGATAGCCGGCTCGGATGCTTCGGTGCCCGAGCCTGTGGCGCCGGAGGAGTTTGCGTACCGGTACGGGCGTGTGGCAACGGTGCCGTCATTGACCGGACCGGGGAACCTGCCAGGGCCGCACGCCCAAGCGCCGTTGTCCTGGGCAGACTGAAAACGGCATGCTGAAGTGCCCGCCCTTCGGGCGGGTTATCTGTTGGTCTAGTTGCAGGGGATGTCGGGTCCGAATTCGCGGCGTTTGTAGATTC
>NZ_KV796414.1:0-513 GCF_001809185.1 Corynebacterium sp. HMSC072G08 | reverse complement strand
CGCACCCTGTCAGGATTCGCCTATACCGCGTTTGTCGTGGATGTATTCAGCCGAAAAATTGTTGGTGTTGCTACACGCTCGACGATGCGTACCGATGCGCTGCCCATGGAGGCTTTGGAGCATGCGTTAACGACTGCAGGACGAATCCATGGAAACCAGTTAATTCACCATAGTGATCGGGGCAGCCAGTATGTGTCACTGAAGTATTCCACTGCGCTAGCGGAATCCGGAATCCGTCCGAGTGTGGGAACAGTCGGCGATTCTTATGACAATGCTCTAGCCGAAACAGTCAATGGTCTCTACAAGGCTGAACTGATTCATGCCCGGGGCCCGTGGACGTCGGTCGGAGAAGTCGAATTGGCCACCTTGCGGTGGGTGCATTGGTGGAACACCAAGCGGCTTCATGAAGCTTTGGACTACGCTACCCCACAGGAAGTAGAAACCGAGTACTATCCCACCCAGCCCATCAACACAGGGCCGTAAAAGAAGCGGAACTAAACCCAGGACGCTTCA
>NZ_KV796413.1:0-26184 GCF_001809185.1 Corynebacterium sp. HMSC072G08 | reverse complement strand
ACTACGTGTCCACGATTTGCGGGCAACCCCAGTCGCGACAGACAATGCCCTGCCTGAAGTTGCAGCTTCAGACAAGGCACCAGGTAACGACACAAAGGCGATCCAGCAAGATACACCCCATGCCGATTCCTCAACCGTAATGCCAAGCTCTACCGGTGTAAATGCACTCTGGCCTATCCCGGACAAGCTGTGGATCAACAAAAGCGGGGTGGTCCGCGTCATGGGACACGGCCTCTACGTCGGGCTGCGCTTTAAAAATCGAGCCATCTACAGCAGCGTAACCGATGACTATGCGGAATTTTTTACTGATCACGACGGTGAGAAACTATTTTCATTTCCGCTACCGATCCAACTGAATCAGCGTCCACCCGGCGGTCAAATCAACATAAACCACGTTGTCGGCATGTGGCACCGACAACCCCCAGAGCTAAAGCCCAACCTCTCTGGGCCACGGCCAAGCCGCCGGAAGAAGCCAAGCTAGCACCAGTACAAAAACTCCGTGGACTCCCCGTCCAAAAAGCGGGGAGACTCCGCGTCCACAAAGTCCCTAGACTCCGAGTCCAAAAAGTAGCTGGACTCCCAGTCCAAAAACCTCATGGACATAACACGGCGAACCTAGGCCGCAGGAAGCGCGACCACCGTCGCCGAGTCCGGCGCAACCTCGGTGTAGCCCGCGTCGCGAACAACCACAGCACCGGGGCGTGCGCAGGCAGCCTGGAACTCGGCCGTGGGCAGCTCGCGTACGGACAGCGGGAAACCACTCTCGGCCCAGTCCGCGACCCAGGCATAAGGCTGTGCCGCGGCGAGCAGCATAGAACCGTGGCCGACCTGGGCGGCGGCTTTGCCGGCGGTCATCGCAAGCCCCTCGTCGATGTAGATGACGGGCTCGCCCGGCGTTGCGGGCCCGGGCACATCGTGCTCGAGCTCGGTGTGGCCGATCTGCAGCTTGGAGATGAGCGGGTCCACGTCTACCACCGCCGAGGGCGCAAACGCGCGAGCACGGTCATCGACTGTGACGCCGGGCAGGTTCTGCACGTCGCGCCATGCCTTGTTGCGGGCGCGGCGGGCCACCTTGCGAATGCGATGGCCGTACCACGCCGCGAAGGCCTCGGCATAAGCGGTGTCGTCGCCGGCGCGCGGGTCAAGGCACGCAGCGACGACGGCACGTGCAGCGGCCTCGAGGACCTCCGTGCGTGTGGGCGTGTCCTGCTTGGGCAGGTTGAGCACAATCTGCATGGCCTGGATAGTCTCCGGACGGTCCGGATCCTCCGGGTCATCGCGCCAGGACCGGTCGTTGCAGGCCGCGGCGAGACGCGCATGCGCTACGGCGAGGCTCATTCGGCGTCCTCAGCCCGCACGACGTCATCAGACGGGATGCCGAGGATCTGCAGGATTTCGTCCATGTACGGGTGGTTGACCTGTGCGTCGGCCACCTCGCGCAAGGCCGGCTTAGCGTTAAACGCGATACCCAGTCCGGCGGCGGTAATCATGTCGATATCGTTTGCGCCATCGCCCACCGCAATGGTGCGCGACATGGAAATGCCCGCATCCGCAGCGAACTCGCGCAAAAAGTCTTCCTTCGCCTGGCGGTCGACCACCTTGCCAATGACGCGACCCGTGAGCTTGCCATCCTCGATCTCCAGGGTGTTAGCACGCACGTAGTCGAGATCGAGCTCCTTGGCCAGCCCCTCCAGCACCTGGATGAAGCCGCCCGAGACCACCGCCACGCGGTAGCCCAGGTTCTTCAGCGTGCGAATCGTCGTGCGCACGCCCGGGGTAAGCGTGAGCGACGCGGCAGTCTCGTCAATGACACTTGCCGGCAGACCCGCTAGCGTCGCGACGCGCTCACGCAGGGAATGCTCAAAATCAAGCTCGCCGCGCATGGCGCGCTCCGTGACCGCGGCAACCTCGGCCTCTTTACCGGCGTGGGCCGCGAGCATTTCGATGACCTCACCTGTGATCAACGTGGAGTCGCAGTCAAAGCAGATGAGACGACGCGAACGACGGGACAGGCCAGCGGACTCCACCGCGATGTCGATACCCAGCTGTGCCGAGAGTGCCGCCAGCGCTTTGCGCAGTGACTCCTCCTCGCCCGGCACCGTCACAGACAGGTCGAGAGCGGTGACGGGCTCCTGCGACAGGCCGCGAATACGATCGATGTTGACATTGAAGTTGGCCAGTTCCTGCGCAACAGAAGACAGGTGGGATGCCGTGAGGGGGCGCCCCATGACGACCACGGCGTGAGTGGAACGCGAGCGCGGCAGGGCATCGGAAAGCTCCGCAGAAATTTGCTGCTGGTAAATGCTCAAGGTATTGCGCAGCCCCTGCTCAATATCCTCGAGGCGGTTGGGGTTCAGGTCGACATAGGCAGACAATGAAATGCGGCCCGAGAACAGGGCCTGCTCGACGTCCACGAGCTCCACGTTGTAGGAGCCGAGAACGCGGAAGAAGGCGGCGGAGACGCCAGGCTTATCCGGGCCCGTGGTGGTAATCACAGCATTAGTCATGAATAAGATTATGAGCCTCTATAGGAAAAACGGCAAAAGCCGCCGCCCGTAACAGGCGGCGGCGAGAGCTTCAGGAGAGTACCGAATTAAACGGTGATGCCCTTACCGGACGGGTTCGTGCGTGCAGCGCCCTCGCGCGGGTCCGGCTTATGGCCAGCGTGTGCCTCGACGCGCATGCGCTTAACCATGTGCGGGTAGTGCAGCTCGAAGGCCGGGCGCTCCGAACGGATGCGCGGCAGGGAGACGAAGTTGTGGCGCGGCGGCGGGCAAGAGGTCGCCCACTCGAGGGAGTTGCCGTAGCCCCACGGGTCGTCGACGGTGACGATCTCGCCGTAGCGCCAGGACTTGAAGACGTTCCAGACACACGGGATAACAGAAGCACCGAGGACGAAGGAGAAGACGGTGGAGATCTGGTTGTAGACCGTGAAGCCGTCAGACTCGAGGTAGTCGGCGTAACGACGCGGCATACCCATGTTGCCGACCCAGTGCTGAACCAGGAAGGTGCCGTGGAAGCCGATGAAGGTCAGCCAGAAGTGAATCTTGCCCAGGCGCTCGTCCAGCATACGGCCGGTCATCTTCGGGAACCAGAAGTACAAACCACCGAAGGCGGAGAACACGACGGTACCGAACAGCGTGTAGTGGAAGTGCGCGATGAGGAAGTAAGACTCAGCGAGGTGGAAGTCCAGTGCCGGGGAAGCCAGCATAACGCCGGTCATACCACCGAAGAGGAACGTTGCCAGGAAGCCCATGGCCCAGATCATCGGGGTCTCCCAGGTGATGTGACCCTTCCACATGGTGCCGACCCAGTTGAAGAACTTCACGCCGGTCGGGACCGCGATAAGGAACGTCATGAAGGAGAAGAACGGCAGCAGGATGGCGCCCGTGACGAACATGTGGTGTGCCCACACAGCCATGGACAGGGAGCCAATCGCCAGGACGGCGAAGACAAGGCCGATGTAGCCGAAGACCGGCTTACGGGAGAAGACCGGGACGATCTCGGAGATAACGCCGAAGAACGGAAGGGCCAGGACGTAGACCTCCGGATGGCCGAAGAACCAGAAGAGGTGCTGCCAAAGGATGGCGCCGCCGTTAGCGGAGTCGTAGATGTGACCGCCAAGCTTGCGGTCGTAGAGGACGCCCAGGGCGGCGGCGGTCAGCAGCGGGAAGATCATCAGGGCGATAACAGACGCCGTGAAGATGGCCCAGGTGAAGACCGGCATACGGAACATGGTCATGCCCGGTGCGCGCATGGTCAAAATGGTGGTGACCATGTTGATAGCGGAAGCAATGGTACCGACACCGGTAGCACCGACGCCAACGATCCACATGTCAGCGCCAATGCCGGGGGTGTGGACGGAGTCTGCCAGCGGCATGTACATCGTCCAGCCGAAGTCAGCAGCGCCACCCGGGGTAGCGAAGCCGAGGAGCATGACGATGCCGCCGAGGAAGGTGATCCAGAAGCCGAAAGAGTTCAAACGCGGGAAAGCCACGTCCGGTGCGCCAATCTGCAGCGGCAGGACGTAGTTACCGAAGCCCCAGACAACCGGGGTAGCGAACAGCAGCAGCATGACGGTGCCGTGCATGGTGAACAGCTGGTTGAACTGCTCGTTAGAGAGGAACTGCAGACCCGGGCTGAACAGCTCGGCGCGGATGAGCAGTGCCATGAGGCCACCGAGGAAGAAGAAGCTGAAGGCCATGATCAAATACATGATGCCGAGCTGCTTGTGGTCGGTGGTGGTCAAAAACACCCAAGCCTTGGAACCGTTCTTGCCGTTTCCTTGAGGCTCCGGGCGGGTGGGCTGGACATAATTTTCCAGCCTTGGCGCCACAGCGGTCATAAAATCCTCCTGAATGTAAGACGCGTGGGACTGCAGTCGCGCGCGCCGTTGGTTTACAGGCGTTAATAATAGGCGAGCCGGCGGGCGTTTTTCCAGCCCTTCCCAATGTTGAACATTCCGCTCACCTGCACATGTGACACATGTGACTCACATTCCTGCAGGACGTGCGCCGTCCGTCGAAATAGTTCCATATTCGCCCAAGGTTTTTAAGTGGTGTACCCCACAGAAACACTGGGACGTGCCTGGGAAAAAGCTACGAACTGTACCCCCGGTAGGTATCAACCGATCGGTTGATCGCCCCTGAGGTCTCAGCGCCCCTCCCCATTGGACTACGGCCCAAGACACGACGAAAGCGCCGGCACCACACCGACGCTTTCCTTATATATAGGCCTGCTGCGCGCTCCCCCGCGGCGCGCTAGCCCTGAGATTAGAAGTCCCAGTCGTCATCCGTGGTGTCCTCGGCCTTGCCGATGACGTAGGACGAACCAGAGCCCGAGAAGAAGTCATGGTTCTCGTCCGCGTTCGGCGACAGCGAGGAGAGGATGGCCGGCGATACGCGCGTCTCATCCGCCGGGAAGAGGCCCTCATAGCCCAGGTTGTTGAGCGCCTTGTTCGCGTTGTAACGCAGGAAGCGCTTGACGTCCTCAGTCCAGCCCAGGTCGTCGTAAAGATCCTCGGTGTAGTCGATCTCGTTGTCGTAGAGATCGTAGAGAAGGTCGAAGGTGTAGGCCTTGAGCTCTTCCTGCTCGGCCTCGCCGAGCTTCTTCACGCCCTGCTGATACTTGTAGCCGATGTAGTAGCCGTGCACGGCCTCGTCGCGAATGATGAGGCGGATGATATCCGCCGTATTGGTCAGCTTCGCGCGCGAGGAGAAGTACATGGGCAGGTAGAAGCCGGAGTAGAAAAGGAAGGACTCGAGCAGCGTCGAGGCGACCTTCTTCTTCAGCGGATCCTCGCCCTCGTAGTACGACAGGACAATCTTCGCCTTCTTCTGCAGGTTTTCGTTCTCCTCAGACCAACGGAATGCGTCGTTGATCTCCGGCGTACTGGCCAGCGTCATAAAGATATTGGAGTACGACTTCGCGTGGACGGACTCCATGAACGCGATATTGGTATAGACGGCCTCCTCGTGAAGCGTCTGGGAATCCGGCAACAGCGAGATAGCGCCCACGGTGCCCTGGATGGTGTCAAGCAAGGTCAGGCCGGTAAACACACGCATGGTGGTTTCCTTTTCCTTGTCATTGAGTGTCTTCCAGGACGGGATGTCATTGGACACCGGAATCTTTTCTGGCAGCCAGAAGTTGCCGGTCAGGCGGTCCCAGACTTCCGCGTCCTTTTCATCCGGAACGGTGTTCCAGTTGATCGCCTTGATGGGCTTCTCATGGCTATTGACGTACGCCTCGTAATCCTGCGTCACTGCAGACTCCCCTTGCTCTGTCGGAAAAGGATGTGTGTAACTCGTGCAAGTCTACCCGTCCGCGCCCCCTCCAGCACAACCGCAGGTCACTGGGATCAGTTAAGATCTTTTATTCCTTGATCGATACCGTACATAACGTTGTGTACAGGTCATATTTCAAATTTGCTACATGGAATTTCGCTTAAAGTCTAGCCTTGATATGACTTACGATTTATCTTGATGATGGAAAGCCAAGGTCTAGTTTCCAAAAATCATATTATTCCCCTATCTTTCCCAAAGGAGCACACAATGACGACTTCAACCCACGCAGAGGCGGCAGTCCCCCTCTTGTCGCACGTTCTCGATGAGATCGGTGCAGAAATCGTCACCGGCGTGATCAAGACCGATCAACGCTTCACACTTCAGGACATTTCCGTGCGTTTCGGCATTTCACGCACCGTCGCGCGCGAGGCCATGCGCGCCCTCGAGCAAATGGGCTTGGTCATGTCCTCACGCCGAGTGGGACTTACCGTCCTCCCCATGACCGAATGGAACGTTTTCGACCAGCAAGTCATCAACTGGCGCTTAGCCGGCGAGAAGTCCCGCGGCCCGCAGCTGCACTCCCTCAACCAGGTGCGTCTGGCCATCGAGCCCATCGCCGCGCGTCTTGCCGCCAGCACGGCCAGCGAGGAGCAGCGTGGAGAGATCCTCGATCTGGCACTGCGCCTGCACGAGCTGGAGGTCTCCCCCAGCCACCGTGTCGGCGAGGAGCTGGCTATCGATCTCCGCTTCCACGCGTCCATCCTCTACGCCTCCGGCAATGAGATGTTCGCGGCCTTGGCGCCGTCTCTGCTGGCCATGCTCAAGGGCAAGTCCGTCTACGGTTCCCGCAAGCGTGACCCCATGTCCGGCACCGTGGATCTCCACATCGAGCTGGCAGAGGCCATCCGCGATGGCGAGGCCGCTCAGGCCGAGCGTCTCGCCCGCGAGATTCTGGATGAGACCAGCTCCACCAGCATCTAGCCACAGGCTCCAGGCAGGTTCGCGCTTGCCGATGCCCCCTACCCTCGGCACAGCGCCCCCTCACCGGCGAATGCCCCGTCGCTCCATTCAGTATGAACGGAGCGACGGGGCATTCCTCATATCGCGTGCTGCTTAGAGCATGCAGGACACGCAGCCTTCAACCTCGGTGCCCTCGAGTGCCATCTGACGCAGGCGGATGTAGTACAGGGACTTAATGCCCTTGCGCCATGCGTAAATCTGCGCCTTGTTGATGTCGCGGGTGGTCACGGTGTCCTTGAAGAAGAGCGTGAGAGACAGCGACTGGTCCACGTATTTCGTGGCCTCAGCGTAGGTGTCGATGATCTTCTCGTAGCCCACCTCGTAAGCATCCTGGAAGTACTCAAGGTTGTCGTTATCCATGTGCGGAGCCGGGTAATAGACACGGCCGATCTTGCCTTCCTTACGGATCTCGATCTTGGAGGCAATCGGGTGGATGGACGAGGTCGAGTTGTTGATGTAGGAAATCGAACCCGTCGGCGGGACAGCCTGGAGGTAGCGGTTGTAGAGGCCGTGCTCCATGACGTCTGCCTTAAGCTGCGCCCACTCGTCCGCGGTCGGGGTGTGGATCGAGGAAGCATCGAAAAGCTCCTGGACGCGCGGAGTGCGCGGCTTGAACCCCTCCGGATCAAAGTTGTCGAAGTACGCGCCAGAGGCGTACTCGGACTTCTCGAAGTCGGCGAAGCGCACGCCGCGTTCCTTCGCAATGGCGTTGGAGGCGCGCAGCGCGGCGTAAAGCACCGCCGCGAAGTAGGCGTTGGTGAAGTCCAAGCCTTCCTCCGAGCCGTAGTAGATGTGCTCGCGGCCCAGGTAGCCGTGCAGGTTCATCTGGCCCAAGCCAATGGCGTGCGCGTCATCGTTGCCCTTGCGGATGGACGGCACAGAGTTAATTGCCGTGCTATCCGAAACGGAGGTCAGTCCGCGCACGGCAGTCTCCACGGTCTTGGCGAAGTCCGGGGAATCCATGGTCATCGCGATATTGAGCGAGCCCAGGTTGCACGAGATATCGGAGCCCAACTTCTCGTAAGAGAGATCGTCATTGAACTCGGAGGGCTCGTTGATCTGCATGATCTCGGAGCAGAGGTTTGACATATTGATCCAGCCGGTCTTTACCGGGGTCGCACGGTTCACGGTGTCCTCGAACATGATGTACGGGTAGCCGGACTCAAACTGGATCTCCGCGATGGTCTGGAAGAAGTGGCGCGCGTTGATCTTCTTCTTGTGGATGCGCGGATCCTCGACCATCTCGGCGTAGTGCTCGGTAATGGAGATATCGCCGAAGGCCTTGCCGTAGACGCGCTCCACGTCGTACGGGCTAAACAGGTACATATCGTCGTTCTTGCGGGCCAGCTCGAACGTGATATCCGGGATGACGACGCCGAGCGAGAGGGTCTTAATACGGATCTTCTCGTCCGCGTTCTCGCGCTTGGTGTCGAGGAAGCTCAGGATGTCCGGGTGGTGGGCGTTGAGGTACACCGCGCCGGCGCCCTGGCGAGCACCGAGCTGGTTGGCGTAGGAGAAGGAATCCTCGAGCAGCTTCATGACCGGGATGACACCGGAGGACTGGTTCTCGATATGCTTGATGGGCGCGCCGGACTCGCGGATATTCGACAGGAGCAGAGCCACGCCGCCGCCGCGCTTGGACAGCTGCAGAGCGGAGTTGATGGAGCGACCGATGGATTCCATGTTGTCCTCAATACGCAGGAGGAAGCAGGACACGAGCTCGCCGCGCTGCGCCTTACCTGCATTGAGGAAGGTCGGGGTGGCCGGCTGGAAGCGGCCGGTCATGATTTCATCCACGAGGTTCTCAGCGAGAGCCGTATCACCATCAGCGAGGAAGAGCGCCGTCATGGACACACGATCCTCGAAGCGCTCGAGGTAACGGCGGCCATCGAAGGTCTTCAGCGTGTAGGACGTGTAGTACTTGAACGCACCGAGGAAGGACTGGAAGCGGAACTTGTACGAGTACGCACGCTTGAACAGCGACTTGATGAAGGCGAAGTCATAGGCGTCGATGACGGCCTTGTCGTAGTAGTTGTTCGTGATGAGGTAGTCGATCTTCTCTTCCAGATCGTGGAAGTAGACCGTGTTCTGGTTGACGTGCTGAAGGAAGTACTGGTTTGCCGCCTCACGGTCCTTGTCGAACTGGATGCGACCGTTCTCGTCATAGAGGTTAAGAAGCGCGTTGAGCGCGTGGTAATCGAGTTGCTGCTCCTGGGTGACCGGTTCCGGAACGGTCTTTCCTACAAGATTCGACACGTATGAGCCCTTCCTAAAATTCGTGGGGTATAACGACTGCGTACGCCCACTTTAGTTTTGCTTGGCCACGGCCGCAGGGCACGTGGTCACAGCACTGAACTGATAAACCCCCGGCAGGCGCAGACGGCGCCTGGCCGAGGGATGGAAATATGAAGTTTTACGCCGCCTCGAGGCCCAGATCCTGGGCCGCTCCCAGGAGACCCTCGCGGCACAGACGAACATCCTCGTCCGTACCCAGGAGCTCGAAGCGATAGACATAGGGAACCTTGCACTTGGCAGCGATAACATCGCCCGCCTTGCCAAAGTCTGCACCGAAGTTCGAGTTTCCGCCGGCAATCACCGCGCGGATAAGCGAACGGTTGTGTTCGTCATTAAGGAAACGAATGACCTGTGGCGGCACAGGACGCGAGTTCTGGTGCGAGATGCTCGCGCCGCCACCATAGGTGGGACACACCAGCACATACGGCTCATCAACGATGAGCGGCTCTTCCGACTTGCGGAGGGGAATGCGGGCGCTGGGCAGACCAAGTTTGTCTACGAAGCGGCGCGTATTTTCCGTGGCGGAGGAGTAGTACACGACCAACATGGTGCGACCTTCTTTGTTTGTGCGGTATGAAACGGTGCCGCGCGGCTCACGTGGAGACCACGCTGCCGGAGCTAGCCAGAACTAGGCAGCAGCCTTCGCCAGGGACTTGATGCGGTCCGGACGGAAGCCAGACCAGTGCTCACCGTCGACCTCGACGACCGGTGCGGCGACGTAGCCGAGAGCCATGATGTAGTCACGAGCCTCGTCATCCATGGAGACATCGATGATGTTGTACTCAAGACCTGCGCGGTCGAGAGCCTTCTTCGTAGCGTTGCACTGGACGCAAGCGGGCTTGGTGTAAACGGTGATAGACATAGCGGCGATTCCCTTAAGATAAAGCTGAGTTTCTCGGTCGTTGAAGGCGTGTGCGATTGCGTCGCAGCGGGCCCATTCCCTCCTTCCCCGGAGGACTGCTGACCGCCACAAGCGAGCGCCTTAGCTCGACCGCTTCAACATGAATGACACTATACTTTGTGGCCATATGCCGCAACCGATACTAGATATAGTAGTTACAGGGGTGGAATTCCCAGCTGGGCACTGCCCCCAGCCCTACATGTTGGTAGCCGCTTCACACCCACGAAGTTACACACATGGAATTCCCCAGACTTATCCACAACCCGCCCCTGGGAAATTCACAGGGCGCGTGAGCAACGTCACATTTTTTGTGCAACCGCCATCCCCCTGCCGGACGTTCCCCGATAGCCTGTGGCGTCGCTCAACGCCGCCGAACTCGTGCCATCGCCCCTTCTCCCCTGCCTTCGCGTTAGGCGCACACTGCCAGGCCCCTCGCGGCCAGAACGGCCCGCACGACAGCCCGCACTCCCACGGGGATGACTACGCCCCGGAGCCACAACCCAGCCGACCCTAGCGTGACCCTCACACTCCGTCGATTCGACTTTCGTCCATTTCCCCAGCCACCCCAAGGCTAAGACAAAACGCACTGCGCCCCGCGGCCACAAAACCGTGGCGCGGGGCGCAGTGAAAGATGTGCAGTTCTTAGCCCTGGCGAGCCTTGAAGCGCGGATCCTTCTTGTTGATCACGAAGACCTTGCCGTGACGGCGCACAACCTGAGCGCCCGGCTTGTTCTTCAGCGACCGAAGCGACTTGCGGACCTTCATCGGGCGCTCCTTTCGTTATGCGCTATAAATAAACAGCGGGTGAATAATATAGCATGACACATACGCGTCATGACACGAGGTGAAATGTTACCCCACGCCCTACCCATACACCAAAACGCTTAGTCTTCGGAGTAGCGACGCCGCAGGGTGCGGCCCACCTCTTCAAGACTGCGGCCCATCGTTTCCGGTACGAGCGCACGCGTATAACCCATGGCCACGATGCCCAGCACACCGAGGATTGCGAAGGCTATGGGACCGGTGAGCCACTCGACCAGCGGCAGAAAGAACTGTGCCACGACCCAGTTCGCGGCCCAGAGGGTCAGCCCCGCGATACCCATGCCCAGCCCGCGCACGCGCAGCGGCACGAGCTCAGAGATAAGCAGCCAGGTCGTGGGTGAGACGGCGGCCTGCTGCGAGGCGATGAAGACCGCCATGAAGATGAGCGAGACCCCGGCCATGGTCGTGGAGTCCTCCGCAAAGGAATAGACCACGGCGAGGATAAAGAGGGACACGGCGTTACCCGCGAGGCCAATGAGAAGAAGGCGCCGGCGGCCAATCCGGTCGACGACGTGGAGTCCGGCCCAGCACGCAACGACGGAGACGGCACCGATGAGCATGGAGGTGTAGACAGAGTTCTGTGTCGAGATGCCCACGTGGTTCATCATCGTCGGGGCGAAGTACACGATGGCGTTAACCCCGGTGATCTGTTGAGTCAGCCCCATGAGCATGGCCAGACCTACCGAGACGCGCATCCAGCGACTGCTGAGGAGCTCGCGTAGCTGCGTGCCGACAGACGGGGCGGCGTCATCCGTATCCATGTCAGGAACAGGCATATTGGTTCGGCACGCCACGCGTGCGGCGGTGCGGCTGTGGCCGTGCTGCGTGAGCCACGTGGGAGTCTCCGGCAGGAAGGCCATGCCCACGGCGAGCAGGGTGCCAGGAACGGCAGCAAGCCCCAGCATGAGACGCCAGTTGCCGCCGCTAGCCAGGGCGGAGTTCACGAGATAGGCGGCAAGCTGTCCCACCACGATCATGAGAGTATTGAGCGAGACCATGCGTCCGCGCACGCGAGCGGGGACCATCTCCGCGATATACATGGGCGACACGATGGACACGGTGCCGACGGCGACGCCGAGGAAGGCGCGGGCGCAGGCAAGCCCCGTTATGGATTCCGACAGGGCACACCACACCGAGCCCAGGACGAAGACTATGCCGCCGAGGATGAGGGTGATGCGACGGCCGAGGAGGTCTGCGACGCGGCCGGCCACGAGCGCGCCCAGGGCCGCGCCGATAAGCAGCGTGGAGGTCACCAGCCCCTCCCCGTGGGCAGTCATGCCAAACTCCGGCGCAATAAAAAGGAGGGCCCCAGACATGACGCCTGTGTCATAGCCGAAGAGTACTCCGCCGAGCGCGGCTATGCCCGCGACAAGGCGAATGTAAGTGCGTTCATTCACGAGCAGCTATTGTTCCAGCCCACTACGATGGGCTGCATGTCTACTACCACCGGAAATCTCCAGTCCACCATCATAAAAGCGCTGGGTGTTAAGCCCTTTATCGATCCAGACCGAGAGATTGAGACCCGCGTCACCTACCTCGTGGACTACCTGCGCACGACCGGCGCGAAGGGCTTTGTCCTTGGCATTTCCGGCGGCCAGGATTCCACTCTCGCCGGCAAGCTCGCCCAGCTGGCGTGCGACCGCGTCGACGGCGCGGAGTTCTACGCCGTGCGCCTGCCCCACGGCGTACAGGCAGACGAGGAGGACGCGCAGGTGGCGTTGCGATTTATTGAGCCGGATCACTCCCTCACGGTCAATATCAAGGACGCAACGGCGGCGCTTGATGACGCAGTCGCGCAACAGCTAGGCAAGGTCGGCCTTGGCGACTTCAACCGTGGCAACGTGAAGGCTCGTCTCCGTATGACGGCGCAGTACGCGCTCGCCGGCGAGGTGGGCGCGCTCGTGCTCGGAACGGATCACGCCGCAGAAAATGTCACCGGATTCTTCACCAAGTGGGGCGACGGCGCAGCGGATCTGCTACCGCTCGAGGGACTCAACAAGCGCCAGGGTGCAGCGCTCCTCCAGGCCCTCGGCGCGCCGGACTCCACGTGGGAGAAGATCCCCACAGCCGACCTCGAGGAGGACAAGCCGCAGCTGCCGGACGAGCAGGCGCTCGGCGTGACCTATACCGATATCGATGATTTCCTGGAAGGCAAGGAGGTCTCCCCCGCTGCGCAGGAGCGCATCGAGGAGCTGTGGCGCCGCGGCGCGCACAAGCGCCGCATGCCGGGCGGTCCGGTCACTAACTAGTCGGACGCTCCGCCGCGGGCGGCGCTAGCGCAAAAGCTCGAGCGTCGCATGCGCCGCGCGCGTCAGTGGCTGGGCGTAGGCGGGTCCATGTGTCTGCGCGTGCACTGCGAGCGGGTGGAGCTGGTGGAGCGGGAGCTGCTCCCAGATATCCTCCGGTGCGCCATAGCCGCCAAAGATCTCGTCGAGCAAGGGGGCATCGAACAGCGCGAGCATGCCCAAGTCGGTGTAGGGGTGGCCACCGTGCGCGGCGGGGTCAATCATGACGCCGCGCACTCCCCCGCCCGGAGCCGGGGTGAAGATGAGGTTGCCGGACCACAAGTCGCCGTGGAGGCGCGCGGGGGCGACGTCCCAGTCACGGGCAGCGATGGCGTCGCAGGCGCGCTCCACGAGGGCGAGGGCCGGCGCGGCGAGGTTTCCCACCCGTGCGGCGGCGCGGGCGAAGGGGCGCACGCGTTGCTCCGCGTAAAACTCACCCCAGTTATCCGTCGGCTCACAAGGCTGCTCGATGCTGCCAATGTACGTACGTCCGGCCCAGCCCGCGGGAGGGGCGCCGAAGGCGGGCGCACCGGCTTGGTGGAGGCGCCGGAGTGCCGCACCGAACTCGTGCGCCGCGCGCGGAGTGGCCCGCGCCACGGCGAGCCTTTCGATAGTGAGCTCCGTCCCGCCGACGCTGAGGACGGGCACGACGGAGCCCGGGACGGCATCGGCAAGCCAGGCCAATCCCGCGGCCTCATAGCCAGCCTGGGCGGGCACCTGGGCGCGCTTGATAAAGACGTCGTCGCGGTTGCTCATACCTTTAAGAGTACAAAAGCCGCCACGCGAGTGCGTGGCGGCTTTCATGTGACGTGGAGCTAACGGGATTCGAACCCGTGACCCCCACACTGCCAGTGTGGTGCGCTACCAGCTGCGCCATAGCCCCTTGGGTGGTATGAAATTATATAAGTGGAGCTAACGGGATTCGAACCCGTGACCCCCACACTGCCAGTGTGGTGCGCTACCAGCTGCGCCATAGCCCCTCATACGAGGTGCGAACTACCGGAGAAATCTCCACTAGTTGCAACTCGCATTAATGTACACGCGGTGCCCGCAGGCTTCCAAATCGCCTGCACGCGGGCACCGCCTGCGCGGTCTTAAGCCTTGAGATCCTTGGCCTTTTCGACCCAGGTGGTGATGTCCTCGTTGTCGCCAATGAGGTCCTTGCCGTCGTGGATGATGCGCGGGGACGAGACCTGACCGGTCTCCTCCTTCAGCTTCATGGCGTTGGCCGCGGCGATGTCGCCACCGTCAGCCTTGAGGTCGGCGTCCTTGATGGCGTCAACAGTGGCATCATCCGCGCCGAACTGCTTGGCGGCGTCGGCGAAGTCCTTCATCTCCCACTTGTTGTACACGACCTGCTGGTCGACCATGAGCGTGTTACGCAGGTTCCAGTAGGCGGCAGCGTTGCCGGACTTGGCGAGCTCGATGGTCGCGGCGACGCCCTTGGTGGAGTGGCCGGTAGCACCGGCGAGGGTGGCCTCGTCGAGGGAGCCTGAGACGTCGAGGAAGTTGAGCGGACGGATAGCCACGTTGAGGGAGCCATCCTCGATGGCGGTCTTCATGTCGCCATCAGTGGCGACAGCCAGATCAGCGCAGTGCGGGCACGCGAAGTCCTCGTAGAGCTCGACCGTCGGGGTGTCCTTTGTGGCCTTCTCCGAGGACAGGGTGATGGCGCCGTCGGCGTACTCGACGGTCATGTTCACGCCCTGCTGCTCGCGCTCGGCCAGGCCGGCCGTCTTGGCGCCCTGGCCGTTCCACACGATGTAGCCGATGACGGCGGCAACGATAACGAGCAGGGCAACGATGGCCCAGATAAAGCCCGAGGAGCCCTTGGCGTTCGGGTCAGTGACTTTGGTACTCACGAATTTTCCTTTTTAGTTGGGTCTGATGACGACGAGGTCGTTGCAAACGCCTGTCAGGGTACTATGAATGGCCACGTTTGTGCAGGTTGTGTAACGCACAGCACGTGGCCAGATGAGAGATTATGCGTGGATAGCCCACTTCTTAAACGGGCGGTAGATCGTCCACACCGTGAGGAATATAAAGATGAAGTCACGGGCAATGGAGGTCGCGAAGTGCGCCGCCGTGGGAGTGGAGCTGGGCTGCACGCCGAAGCATCCGCACTCGATATTGAGACCGCGCGCCCACGCCTGCCCCATGCCAATGATGAAGAGGATGAGCACGACGGTTGCGACCTTCGACGACTGCTTGAGGAAGATGCCCAGCAGCAACAGAACGCCGCCGGCAATCTCCAGAGGGCCGATGATGGTCGCAAGATATCCCGAAAACTCCGGGGTGAAAATCTTGTAGGCGGTGATCGACTGGCTCGTGTCCATGTACGCGTTGATCTTATGGAGTCCAGCCGTGATCCACACGAACGCCATATAAAAGCGGGCCACGAAGCTGATGATGTCTAACACCAGCGTCTTATTTAACTTAGATTTCACCCTGCTCACTTTACGCCTAAACTCCTAAAACTTGGGAAACCACAGCTTGTGCCTCCTCTTGAACCCGCGCGAGGTGATTGTCCCCAAGGAAGGACTCCGCGTAGATCTTGTACTTATCTTCAGTACCAGACGGGCGCGCAGCAAACCATGCGTTCTCCGTCACAACCTTGAGCCCACCGATGGCGGCACCGTTGCCAGGGGCCTCCGTGAGCTTGGCGGTAATCGGCTCGCCGGCGAGTTCGCTCGCCGTGACCTGCTCGGGGCTCAGGGACTTGAGCACGGCCTTCTGCTCGCGGTTCGCGGGGGCATCGGTACGCGCGTAGGCGGGCGCACCAAACTCGGCGGCCAATTCAGCGTAGCGCTGGGAGGGCGTCTTTCCGGTCACAGCGATGATTTCAGCGGCCAGCAGGTCGAGGATGAGGCCGTCCTTATCCGTGGACCACACGGAACCATCGAAGCGAAGGAAGGACGCGCCAGCGGACTCCTCGCCACCAAAGCCAATCTCGCCAGAGATAAGGCCGTCCACGAACCACTTGAAGCCCACGGGGACCTCAACGAGGCGGCGGCCGTGGGATTCGACCACGCGGTCGATCATGGAGGAGGAGACGAGCGTCTTGCCGATTCCGACGTTTTCGTCCCAGCCCGGGCGGTGCTGGAGCAGGTAGTCGATGGCGACAGCGAGGTAGTGGTTGGGGTTCATCAGTCCCGCGTCCGGGGTGACGATGCCGTGGCGGTCCGAGTCTGCGTCATTACCCGTCGCAATGTCGTACTTGTCGCGGTTCGCCACGAGCGAGGCCATGGCGTTGGGCGAGGAGCAGTCCATGCGGATCTTGCCGTCCGTGTCGAGCGTCATGAAGCGGAAGGTGCCGTCCACCTCGGGGTTGACGACCTCGAGGTTAATCCCGTACTCATCCGCGATGGCCTGCCAGTAATCTACGGAGGCACCGCCCATGGGGTCCGCGCCGATGTGCACGCCGGCCTTCTTAATGGCCTCCATGTCGACCACATTCTTGAGATCGGCGACGTACTCGGCACGGAAGTCATGTGCGTGAGCGCGCTCATCGAGGACGCCGGACACCGAGGTGCGCTGCACGCCCTCGAGCTCGGCGCGCAGGTAGTCGTTCGCGCGGCCCGCAATCCAATCGGTAGCCTCGGCGCCGGCAGGGCCACCGTTGGTCGGGTTGTACTTGAATCCGCCATCGCGCGGCGGGTTGTGGGACGGGGTGATGACAATACCGTCGGAGCCCGGATGGGTAAGGATGGCGTGGCTCACGGCCGGGGTAGGCGTGTAGCGGCCGGCGGAATCCACCATGACCTCGACGCCGTTGGCAAGCAGCACCTCAAGCGCGGAGACCATGGCCGGCTCGGAGAGCGCGTGCGTGTCACGGCCGATAAACAGCGGTCCAGTAACGCGCTCCTGCGTGCGGTAGTCGACGATGGCCTGGGTAATCGCCAGGATGTGGTCCTCGTTGAAGGCATGGTCGAGCGAGGAGCCGCGGTGGCCAGAGGTGCCAAACACGACTTCCTGGCCGGCGACCGTCACATCGGGGTGCAGCGAGTAGTAGGCGGTGACGACAGACGCGATGTCAATAAGATCAGAAGGCTGAGCCGGCTGCCCGGCACGCTCGTGGGCCATGAGTGAGGACTCCTTGTAATGGGAAAGACGAAATAAGTTGTCTCCTCCATCTTCCCCCGTCGCGCTGGACATTGCAGGTAAAATCTACCCCCGTTTAAGGGTCAGGCCGCCAAACGACAACGCGACTACCTGTCCACCGGTAGTTTCTTTGCCATGGATTCGCTGCACACTCTCTTCGACACCATCGGCGGCGTCGTCTGGGGCCCCTTCGTCCTTATCCCACTATTGCTGGGTACGGGCCTGTGGCTCACCATTCGACTGGGCGGCATTCAGTTCCGCACCCTGGGCCGCGCGATGCGCCATGCCTTCATCGACGGAAGTTCCGACTCAGACTCGACCGAAGGCGACATTTCTAACTACCAGGCTCTCACCACGGCGCTCGCCGCGACCGTGGGTGTGGGCAACATCGTGGGTGTGGCCACGGCCATCTCCATCGGTGGCCCTGGCGCCCTGTTCTGGATCTGGGTCACGGGCTTAGTCGGCATGGCTTCCAAGTACACGGAGGCGTACCTCGGCGTGCGTTTCCGTACCACGGACGCCAAGGGCGAGCAGGCCGGTGGCCCGCAGTGGTACTTGAAGCGTGGTATCCCCGGCACGCTGGGCAAGGTGCTGGCTTTCCTCTTCGCCATCTTCGCGGTCTTCGCCTCCTTCGGCATTGGCAACCTCACCCAGGCCAACGCCGTGGCCACCAACATGGAGTCCGCCTTCGGCATCTCCCCCACCGCGACGGGCGTGTTCATGTTCGTCGCTCTGGGCGCGGTGTTACTCGGCGGCATCCAGGCCATCGGCAAGATCACCTCCGCCTTCGTTCCACTGATGATCCTGCTCTACATCCTGGGCGGCATCACCGTGCTCATCATTGACGCAGCTCAGATCCCGGCCGCGTTGGGTCTCATCTTCACTGACGCCTTCACCGGAACCTCCGCCGTGGGCGGCTTTACCGGCGCTGCCATCATCCAGGTCATCCAGTTCGGTGTCGCCCGCGGTATCTTCTCCAACGAGTCCGGTATGGGTTCTGCCGCCATCGCCGCGGCGGCCGCAAAGACGCCGCACCCGGCGCGCCAAGGCCTGGTCTCCATGACGCAGACCTTCATCGACACCATCATCGTCGTCACCATCACCGGCCTCGTCATCGTCGTCTCCGGCGTGTGGGACCAGGGCCGCGAGCATGCGGGCACCATGACGGCTGACGCCTTCGCCGCGGCACTGCCGGGCACGTGGGGTGGCACGATCGTCTCCATCTCGATCATCTTCTTCGCGTTCTCCACCATCCTGGGTTGGTCCTACTACGGCGAGCGCTCCCTCGAGTCGCTCTTTGGCCGTGTCGTGACTATCCCCTACCGCATGTTCTTTACCGTCGTCGTCTTCTTCGGCGCCGTCACGGAGATTGACGTCGTCTGGTCCTTCTCCGACTTGGCCAACGGCCTCATGGCGCTGCCGAACCTCGTGGGCTTGCTCATCCTCTCGGGTCTCGTTGCTCGCGAGACGCGCGCCTACCTCAAGTTCGACCCGAAGCTCTCCAAACCGGTCGAGGAGGTCCAGGAGTTCGTTCGCTCCCAGCACATGGACTGGAAGTAGTAGACTCCGCTGCATGCGTGAAGCAGCACTCGTCGGGTCCGGCGCCGCCCTCGGCGCCGTGGCCCGTTTTCTCTTGTCCGCCCTCCTCCCCGGCGCCGCCATCCTCCTCGCCATCAACATCGTGGGCTCGGCGCTCATGGGCTACTTCAAGCCTGCACCGTTTTGGGGCACGGGCGTGCTGGGCGGATTCACGTCATTTGCGACGTTCGCGTTCCTCACCGGCGAGATGAGCCCGGCACGTGCCGCCGCGTATGTCACGGCCACGCTCGTGGGCTGCGTGGGCGCCTATCTGCTGGGAAGCAGGGCGCGCGCATGATTGTCAGCATCCTCGCCGTCGCCGCCGGCGGCTTCCTCGGCGGCGCGGGCCGCTACGGCCTTACCCGCGTGCTCCCCTCCCCCGTGTGCACCTTCGTGGCCAATATGCTCGGTGCCCTCGCCTTGGGGCTCACCGTCGGCTTCTTCCGCGAGCACGCCTGGCTTGCCGATGCCGCCTCCTCCCCCGCCTATGCCTTCCTCGCCGTCGGCTTCGCCGGAGGCCTCTCAACCTGGTCGACGCTCGCACGTGAGCTCGGCGACATGCTCGCATCCAAGCAGTACCGGAAGCTCCTCACCTACGCGTTCTTCACGCTCGCCGTGGGACTCGTGACCGCCTGGCGCGGCACCATCTGGGCCACGCGCATTGTGCAAGGCTGGTAATTACTTCCAGTCGACGGTGACTTCGTAGTCACCCGCGCCGGCCGCGCCCAGCGTGGCCTTGACCTGCGAGACGAGCAGATCCTCGGCACGCTTCTCCGCACGGTCGAGCAGGCCAGCCTTAACGGCCTCTTTCTGTCCGTCGTCTTCGCGGCCCTTCATGAACTCGGAGACGTCGCGCACCTGCACCTGGTTGAACGGATTGATGGACTGGTCGTACTGCTCGACGCTGCTCTGATCAATAGTCGAAGAGAGTACCTCCACCTTCGGCGCCGTGACCGTCACGGTCTGCTTGTCCTCATCGAGGTCGAATTCCACTGCCTCCATGTCCTTGATGCCCGCCTTCACCTCGCCGCGGTACGTCACGATGAAAGACTTTTCCGTCCACGGCACATCGACGCCGAGGACGTGCATCTTCTCTCCGTCGTACGTGCCAATCGAGCTGTAGCTGTAATCCTCGACCGCGAACTCCGCGACCTCTTCAAAGGAGGACTTGAGCGTCTCGCCCGTCACCTGGGCGCGCCCTGCGCGGTCCATGACGATAAACGCCACGAGTCCTGCCACGGCGAGGGCAAGGATGATGACGGCGGCCCAGGCGCGACGGCGCACCGGAGAATACGTTGACATAAGAAAGCCTTCGTTTCAGGGAATAGAGAAAGCGCCCTACCCCTCGACTGGGGACAGGGCGCTTCATTTTACACCGCTGTATGAGGTTGAAAAAACCCTCGGCGCGGTTGCTACCCGGAACGTTTCCTGCGGCGCTGCTTCTGCGGGCCTTCTATGCTGCTCTATTCTGCGATGGCGTCGAGCGGCGGCGTCTTCGCCGCACGGGCCGCCGGCCACAGCGCGGCGAGAACGCCCACAAGGCCGGAGCCCACGAGCATGAGCGCAATCATGCCCCACGGAATGGTCATCGCGTCAAGCCCCTGGCTGGCGAGCACCTTGAGGAAGGCCCAGCCGAGGCCCAGGCCGATGACCACACCGCTCAGCGCACCGTAGAACGCGATCTGGACAGCTTCGAGGATGATCATCGTGCGAATCTGGCCGCGCTGCGATCCCACAGCGCGCAGCATGCCAATCTCTTGGCGGCGCTCGATAACTCCCAGCGTGAGCGTGTTGACGATGCCCAGGATGGCGATGATGACCGCAAGCGCCAACAGTCCGTACAGGATGGAGAGCATCTGGTCGATCATCGTCGCCGCCTGGCCCGCGTAATCCTCACCGGACATGACCTGCACGACGACCAGGTCCTTGACAGACTCCTCAAGGTCGCTGCGTAACGTCTCCAGGGCTTCCGGCGACTGATCCTCGCCGCGCACGCCCACGACGTTGACGGTGCGAGCCTCTGCCGGCACCGCCTCGGAGACGACGACCATATTCTGCACGATCTGGCTCTTATCGAAGGTGCCCTTGAGCTCGACCTGTCCGATTTCCTTGGCCGGCTTGCCCGCCACTGCAGCCGCCGGGTCTGCCTCCGCGAGCGGGTACGACTCGCCGACCTTCCAACCGTTCTTCTGCGCGAAGTCCGTGGACGCGATGAAGCCATCGCCCTCGAAGTCCGCCGTGCCCTCGGCCATCTCAAATTTGATCATGTCCGCGGGCTTGCCGTCGAGCATCATCGACTGCGTGTACTGCGGGCCGTAGTTAAGCGAGGCCTGGCCATCAACGGTGACCGGTGCGACGGAGAGCGAAATGACCTCCTCGACACCGGGGGTATCGGCAGCACGCTGGCCTGTCTCCGTCGGCGTGGGGAAGTTTCCAGACTGCGGCCCGGAGAGCAGGTAGTCCGCCGTAATGTTATTTTCAACTGTGTCCGAGACCGAGGACTTCATCGTCGCGCCGAGCATGCCAATCGCCGTGACGAGCGCGACGCCGAGCATGAGCGCGAACGCCGTGGCCGCCGTGCGACGCGGGTTACGCTTCGAGTTCGTCGCCGCAAGACGGCCCACAGCGCCACACGGCGCGCCCACAACGCGGCCCAGCGGCGGGACGATAAACAGCGAGATCGCCGGCGAAGCAAGGAAGAAGCCCACGATGATCGCGAGCGCGGCGCCGCCGATGAGGCTCGCACGCACGCCCGTTCCAGCATCCGATGCCATGCCCCACGCGGCCAGCGCGACGCCGATGAGGATGAGCGGCACGCCGATCCAGGTGCGCACGGTGAGCGGCTGGCTCGTGGACGCCTCGGAGGAACGCATGGCCTCCACCGGCTGCACCGCGCCCGCACGCTGCGCCGGCGCCCACGCAGAGACGACCGTGACGATGGTGCCCAGGATGATAGGCACGATAATCGCGCTCGCGGACAGACCCAGCGAGGAGCCCATCACCATGCCCTGCGCATTCATCACGGCCTTGATAATCGCCACGAGCCCCATGCCCGCGACGACACCCACCGCGGAGCCGATAAGGCCCACGATGACGGATTCAAAGATGACAGAGCGCGTGACCTGACCGCGCGAGGCGCCCAGCGCGCGCAGCAGCGCGAACTCCTTCGTGCGCTGTGCGACGATCATCGAGAACGTATTCGCGATGATAAACGTACCCACGAGCAACGCGATGAGACCGAACGCGATGAGAAAGTAGTTGATGAACTTCAGGGCAGAAGCCATCGTCTCCGTGGCTTCTTCCGCGAGCTTCGCACCTGACTCTGCACTCATACCCAGGTCCTGTGGGCCGCCCTCGCCATATTCGACGTTAATGTGCTCGACAAGCTGGTCCGCCGTCGTGCCCTCGGCTGCGGCCACGGCGAGCGTCGACGCGTTGCCGTAGACCTCCGTGAACGCGTCCGCGGCCATCATGAGCGTGAGCGACGAACCCGTGGCGCCTCCCTTGCCTTCCGGCGTGACGAGACCCGCGACCTTCACTTCGTCGCGGTGATCCGGGTGCACGACGAGCAGCTCGTCGCCGACCGCAATGCCATACTTCTCTGCGGCATCGCTAGTGACAACGGCCTCGCCCTTGCCCTGCGGCTCGGCGCCCTCGGTCACCTCGTATGCCTGGCCCACGACCTTTTCGGCCGGGTAATACGGCACGAGCGAGGACGTCCCACCGCCCGTCTGGAAGGCGACGGCATCCGAGTTCGCTACGACGACCGTCTGATTCGACTTGAGATTGACGCGCTCTATGTGCGAATCCTTCTCCAGCGTCTCGATCGTCTTCCCGTCGAAGCCCTCGCCGTTGACCGCCGCGTCCACATCGTCGTACGTCGACGACACCGCCTCATCGAACGTATCCGAGAGCGTATTGGTGAACATGAACGAACCCGCGATAAACGCCGTGCCGAGCACGACCGCGAGCAGGGTGAGAGCCAGGCGCAGCTTATGCGCCAGGATGTTGCGCAACGAGACCGTGCGCATGGTGTTTTTTCTAGCCATAGAGAATCTAACCCTCGATTTCCGCCATCACGGCGTGGATGGCTTCCATGGTCGGATTCTGGATTTCGTTGACCAACCGGCCGTCCGCCAAGAAGATGACGCGATCCGCGTAGCTCGCCGCCTTCGCGTCGTGCGTAACGATGACGACGGTCTGGTTATCCTCGTCCACCGCGTGGCGCAGGATGGAGAGCACCTCCGCCGAGGAGTTCGAGTCCAGGTTGCCCGTCGGCTCATCGCCAAAGATGATCTCCGGACGCGAGACGAGAGCACGCGCACACGCGACGCGCTGCTGCTGTCCACCGGAGAGCTCCGCCGGGCGGTGCGTGAGGCGCTCCGCCAAACCCAGGCGCGTGGTCACCTCATCAAACCAGGCCTTGTCGATGTCCTTGCCCGCGATATCCGTGGGCAGCGTGATGTTCTCCGCCGCCGTGAGCGTGGGCACGAGGTTGAAAGACTGAAAGATAAAGCCCAGACGGTCGCGGCGCAGCGCCGTAATCTGCTTGTCGTTCAAGTGGGACATATCCGTCTCACCAATAAACGCCGAGCCGCTCGTCGCTGCGTCCAAGCCCGCCATGGTGTGCATGAGCGTCGACTTACCGGAGCCAGACGGCCCCATGATCGCGGTGAACTGGTTGCGCGCAAACTCGACGTTGACGTGGTTAAGCGCCGTCACGGCAGTCTCACCGTCGCCGTACTGCTTGAAAAGCTCCACAGCACGGGCTGCTGCTTCGGTCATGCGGGATACTCCTCTAGTTTTAGGTTCTAGTGCTCGTACTACTCTACTGATTCCCACCGCAGGCCTCGCCGCTACAATAAGATCCACCCTAAATTCGTGTGCTTTTAAGGAGAACTACGGCCCGTGCCTCGCTCACCGCTCGCCGCCTATGACGCGGCCGCCGCACGCGCCTCCGCGCAGGTCATCGCCTCCTACTCCACGAGTTTCTCCCTCGCCGCGCACCTCCTGCGTGGCCGCGTGCGCACCGATATCCGCAATCTCTACGCCGTGGTCCGCATTGCCGATGAGCTTGTCGATGCCGCCGGCTCCCAAGCCGGCCTTTCTCCCACCGAGCTCGCCGCCGCCCTCGACGCCTACGAGGCCGCCGTCCTCGCCGCCCCCAGCCAGCGCTTCCACACGGACCCCGTCCTCCACGCCTACGCCGCCACCGCCCGCCACTGCGACTTCGACCCCGCGCATATCCGCGCCTTCTTCGCCTCCATGCGCCGCGATCTCACGCAGACCAGCTACACCCCCGCGGACTTTGACTCCTACATCTATGGCTCCGCCGAGGTCATCGGTCTTCTCTGCCTCGACTGCTTCCTCGCCGACCACCCCGCCGCCCCCAGCCGCCGCCCGGCCCTCGAGGACGGCGCCCGCCGTCTCGGTGCCGCTTTCCAGAAGGTCAACTTCCTGCGCGATCTCGCCGCAGACACGACCACCCTCGGCCGCACCTATTTCCCCATGCTTGCGGACCGCCCCCTCAACGACGCTGCGAAAGACGACATCATCGCCGATATCCGTGCGGACCTTACTGCCGCCCGCGCCGTCATCCCGGAGCTTCCCGCCTCCGCACGCCTGGGCGTTACTGCCGCGACCGACTTCTTTTCCCAGCTCACCGACAAGCTCGCCGACACGCCCGCAGACGCCATCGCCACGACCCGGGTGCGCGTCTCCGCCCCGCGCAAGGCAGCCCTCCTCGTTCGTTCTTTAAGGAGCCTTCGTGTCTGACCACGCTGACCACGTCATCGTTATTGGCGCCGGTGTAGCCGGCCTTGCCACCGCTGCCCTTCTCGTACGCGACGGCAAGCGCGTCACCGTCATCGACCAGAACGAGACCGTGGGCGGCCGCGCCGGTTCCTTTGAGACAGACGGCTTCCGCTGGGACACCGGCCCGTCGTGGTACCTCATGCCCGAGGCCTATGACCACTTCTTCGACCTCTGTGGCGCGCCCCGCCCGCAGCTGCGCGACATCCATCCCGCCTACCGCGTCCTCTCTTCCTCCGAAGCCCTCGACGTCCACCCCGGCATAGACCATGTCGCAGGCCTCTTCGAGTCCATCGAGCCCGGTGCCGGCGACCGCATTCGTGCCTACCTCGCCCAGGCTTCTGAAATCTACGATATTGCGCTGGCTCACTTCCTCTACACGACGTTTTCTGACCCGCGCACGCTGCTCGTCCCCGACGTCCTTTCGCGACTTGGAGTCCTCGCGCGCCTGCTCTCCCAGTCCCTCGCGCGCCACGCCGCGGGTTCTTTCCACGACCCGCGCTTACTCCAAATTCTCACCTACCCCGCTGTCTTCCTCTCCTCCGAGCCTGCCGCCGCGCCGGCGCTCTACGCGCTCATGAGCCACACCGACTTGGTCCAAGGACCCAAGTACCCGGTGGGTGGCTTCAACGGCCTCGTGCAAGCCATCGCGGACGCCGCCTCGGGCGCCAAGTTTCTCCTTGGCGAGCCCGTCACCGAGATTACGCACTCGGGCCGCCGCGCCACCGGCGTAATGCTCGCCGGCCGCCACATTGCCGCCGATGCCGTCGTCTCCGCCGCGGACCTCCACCACACCGAGACCGCGCTCCTGCCACCCGCATTGCGTACCTACACTTCCTCGTACTTTGCGCGCCGCGACCCCGGACTCGGCACCGTGCTCATCCTCCTCGGCGTGCGCGGTTCTTTACCTGAACTCGCACATCACACGCTGCTGTTCAGCGAGGACTGGGACCCCGACTTCCGCGCGGTCTACCACGGTCCGGAACCCACGCGTCCCCTCGACGCGTCCCACTCCATTTACGTCTCCAAGCCCTCCGCCTCGGACGACACCGTCGCTCCCGCCGGACACGAGAACCTCTTCGTTCTCGTGCCCGTGCCTGCCGATGCCACCCTCGGCCACGGCGATGCCTACCTCCCCCAGGCCAGCACCCGCGTCGACGCCATTGCGGACGCCGCCATCGAACAGATAGCGAGCTGGGCGCAAATCCCTGACCTCGCGGACCGCGTCGTCTCCCGCCACACGCTCGGCCCCGCCGACTTCACGGAACGCTACAACGCGTGGCACGGCGGCGCCATAGGCCCCGCCCACACCCTGCCCCAGTCCGCCTTCTTCCGCGGGAAAAACGTGTCCTCGAAGCTCGAGAATCTCTATTACGCCGGTGCGACCACCGTCCCCGGCGTGGGCGTGCCGATGTGCCTCATCTCCGCCGAGAACGTCCTCAAGCGCATGCACGGCGACACCACCGCGACCCCGCTCTCCCCTGAGTTCTTCCGTCGATAGACACGCTGCGAGACACCCCACGGCAGCAGTATGTCTGCGCCGCCTAATGGTCACGCCCGCTACGTGCGTTGAAGTGTGAATGAGTCG
>NZ_KV796412.1:0-214 GCF_001809185.1 Corynebacterium sp. HMSC072G08 | reverse complement strand
CGGGCCAACAGGCTGGCCAGCTCCCCCATAATAGTCATGCACCACACGCTAAAACGAGCACAGTCCTCCGGCAAGCGGAGGACTGCACACTATATGTGGCACCCAAAAGATACTGGGCGCAACCAGCAGAAACCGCGGGCTACAGAAACATAAGAAGCGAAAATGCCATAACGGCCACCCCCCTGGCTTGAACATATGGCGATGAAAACTAGAC
>NZ_KV796411.1:0-204 GCF_001809185.1 Corynebacterium sp. HMSC072G08 | reverse complement strand
CAGCGGTAGATCGTGGTGTGATCGACCGGCACGCCCCGCTGAAGTCATCATTTCCTCCAGATCGCGGTAGCTCACCCCGTAGCGGCAGTACCACCGCACTGCCCATAGAATGATGTCACGGGGGAAATGACGACCGGAGAAGATACCCATGGCTGTGACTATTTCACGTCGCTCTTCCTACTGCCCCAACTTTGCAACAGCACC
>NZ_KV796410.1:0-330 GCF_001809185.1 Corynebacterium sp. HMSC072G08 | reverse complement strand
GGACCTGACCCCTGTTTGGTGGACACCTGATATCCAGCCCGGTTGGGTTGGGAAGAAAGGTAATCTACCACCATGCCTAGGTACTCCGAACAGTTCAAACGTGATGCTGTGGCCCTCTATGAAAACAATGAGGACCTTTCACTTCACGCGGCTTCAGCAGAGCTTGGAGTCAATCGTTCCTCGCTTTTCTCCTGGCTTCAGCAATACGGCACCGGCAAACGTGCCCGCACGAAGGCCATGCGCGACAACGCCAAGGAGACGACTGATTCCGAGCGAATCCGCCAGCTAGAAAAAGAGAACGCGAAGCTGCGCGAAGAACGCGATATTCTG
>NZ_KV796409.1:0-576 GCF_001809185.1 Corynebacterium sp. HMSC072G08 | reverse complement strand
GAGCTCCTTGGAGTATCTCACCACACGTTGCGGGCCTGGTACCGTGACAGCGCTTCAGTACGTGATGACTCTGACGCTTCAGGCGGCGAGACAATGGAAGAAGAGCTTGGGGCGTCTGCGCCGTGAAAACCGCGAACTAAAACGAGCAAACGGGATTCTTAAGACAGCTTCGGCTTTTTTCGCAGCGGAACTCGACCGACCCACGACCAAATGATCTCCTACATCGACGCGTACAAAGATCAGTTTGGGGCCCGGGGCCATCTGCAGAGTTCTAAAACAGGCAGATCGTGGATTCATCACCTCTCGTGGCTACCGCAAGGCGACCACTCGTGTTCCCAGCGCAAGGACCTTAAGCGATAGCCTGCTTATCCCAGAGATACAGCGTGTGCATGCGGAGAATTTCTCGGTCTACGGCATCCGCAAAATGTGGCACGCGATGAACCGTGAAGGCTTTCATATCGGCCGCGATAAGACTGCACGACTGATGAAGCTAGCAGGTGTTTCCGGCCGCCGACGTGGGCGAACCCCTGTGACAACGATTAGCCCGAAGACACCGGATCATCGCCCGGACCTTGT